>JBPCPB010000340.1:0-6737 GCA_050999735.1 Thermomicrobiales bacterium
CGCAGGCCATCGAGATACGCGGCAGTCGTCGTCGTCCCCTGCCACTCCTCGATCAGCACCGCGCCATCCGGCCCGACCGCCTCGACGAGTTCGCCGATCGTGGCGGCCAACGCGGGAGCGCGCACAATACCTGCGATGCAGCGCGCCAACTCCGCCGCCGATTCGACCGGGCGGGCATGATCCCGTAACTCCTCTACCGCGACAGCCAATCCGCGCTCGATCCCGCGCCGCATGGCCATCGGATCGGCGCCCGCAGCCAGCGCGGGTGCGGCAGCATGGAGAAGGGCATGCGCGAGCGTGACCGCCGTCGCCGTGCCATCGCCGACGCGCGCGAAGACCGTCCAGGCGAGGTGCCGGACGAGCATCGCACCCATATCCGCGAAGGGATCACCGATCTGGATCGTCCGCCGCATGATCGTCGCGGCATTGTCGAGGACTTCGGGAGCGTCATTCGGGAATTGACCGGCGATTGCAACCGTCCGCGCCAGCGGCCCGAGCGTCGGGCGCACCAGCGCGGCCATCACGTCAACGCCGTGCAACAGCACCGCATGCGACACCGGCACCCCGAGTACGAGCCCGTATCTCGTTCGTGTGCCGTCCATCGCGACTCGTCCACCAGCCCTGTAATGTCGCTGAAGGCGCCGCGAATGCAAGGGTTCCATGCTTTCGGTGTCCATGGCGATGCAGTGTATAACGGCAACAGACAACCGTCCATCGCGCGGTAATGCCGGATACGCCTCAAAGCCGACAGGTCATGCGGTGAGGGCTTTGCTCTGATGGTGGCAGACTTCCAGCCTGTGGGGCAAAGCAGGCCGGAAGTCTGCCACCATCAGTCCCTGAATCTTACGCGAGCGACCGGGTTTGAGGCGCATCCGCACATGCCCCGTAACGAGATATTCTGATACTGAACATGAGGACGGTCTTCTTAACGGCTGGGTTAATCCAGCATCGGTAGCGATGTATCACCGCGCTGATTCTTTACGGCTCCAGATTCGTCGTCGGTACATCCGGGCCGACGGCCGCGAACTGCACGTCATCGAACCACACTTCGCCGTTCCCTTGCAGGAGGATCCCGAAGGCGATGGCAGCGGCGGTCGTCGGCACGTCCAGGACGATCTCGTAGCGGGTCCAATCGCGCGTCCCCTTGATTGGACGATCCTGCATGTTGTCGATACCGAGGGTGCGCTTGCGTGCGTCAGAACCATCCACGCGCATCCACAAGCCCGCCCAGTCTCCCACGCCGTTCGCTTTCGCCCACCCCGACATCCGCACGCGTTTGCCGGCATAGCTGCCCGGTTGCACCATCTGCATCAGGCTCCCGAACCCCTTGGACGCTCCGCCACCCGCTTGGAGGTAGCCACTCGCTTTCCCACTGTGCGTAACCGTTGTATCAATGCCGATCCGATAATCCTGTGGCTGGGTTCCCCCCAGGAACCACCCGGCGAGCTTCGCCTCGAAATCCAGATTCCGCGCCTGGTCCGGCAGCCCCATCGTCTCGGTCGTCGGCACGTCCGGTCCGACAACGTCGAAGCGTACGTCGTTCAACCAGATCTGTCCCTTGCCGACTAACAGGACACCGACCGAGACGAGCGCACTCTGCTGTGGGACATCGAGCACGATCGTGTACGTCTGCCAATCCCGTGTGCCAGTGATCGGGCGTCCCTGCATGTTGTCGTAACTCAGGGTCTGTTGCTGTGGCCCATCCACGCGCATCCATAGCCCCGCCCAATTCTCGACGGTATCTGCCTTGACCGTGCCGGTCATGCGGACGCGTTTGCCGCGATACGAATCGGGGACAAATGCCCGCGCCAATGTCCCAAAACCGGCGGGATCAGGTGCCGTCGAACGGAGCGCGCCGCTCGGGGCGCCTTGTCGCTTCACAGTGGAGTCAACACCAATCACATACTCTTGTGAGTCAGTGCCCCACAGGCCCCACCCGGCGATGCCACCCGAGAAATCGAGGGCGCTCGGCTGGGAGGCCGCGCTCGTCGTTGTGGAAGCGGACATGGCGGTAACGAGCATTTCCGCACTGACGGGAGCGGCGTATGCCCGCTCTTCCACGGGCACAGCGAATGAGGTCGTGTTCCGGTTGCGAAAGGCGACGAATGCCGCACCGACGACTGCTGCCGCTGATCCGATCAGGAAGCTGCGGCGACCGATGCGGCGATCAGTGGAGTGCATGGGGATCGGCGTCGTCCCCGCCGTCCTCGCGTTTCGTGCGGCGCGCCATGCGACCGGGCGACCCGATCCCCAGGAGGATGCAACCGCCTTTTCATCGATCATGGCAATGCGCGGCGCCGCCAATGCACTCGCCTCATGTTGCGCCTGCTTCTCATGAGCAGCGAGGAACGCTTGTCGCGGCATGATCGTTGCCGCGAGCGCGCGGAGATCGCGATCGAGAACCGCGAATTCGGGGACATCGGCCCAGGATGCCTGTGGTTCCTCAGTTGGTGTCATTGCTCTGCCTCCTGACGATAGTGATTCCGCAACGTCGTACATGCACGGTGGAGTAGTAAGTTGATCGCTCCCTCGCTGCGACCGAGAACGGCGGCGATCTCTGCGATGTGCAAACCACCGAAGTACCGCAACGTCAAAGCCTCGCGTTGTGCGGGCGGTAATTGGCGGACCCGGCTATGCAGCAGTTGCGCTTGCTCTGCCCGGATCTGCTGCATCTCAGGCGAGGGCGCAATATCAGCCGGTGCCGGCTCGAGCACGGTGACATCGCTCATCGGTCGCTGCCTTCGTCGGAAATCGCGCAGCGTGTGGCGGGCGATACCAAAGAGCCAGGCGGCGGCGGTGCCGCGCGTGCGGTCGAAGTGGTCCAGACTGGCGAAGGCTTTGGCGAGCGTCGTTGCCATGAGATCCTCGGCGTCATGCACATTGCTGATATGCATGGAGAAGTAGCGATACACCGGTACCATCTGCTCCCGATACAACGCCACGAACTCGTGCGGGGTGAGATGGTCGGGAAGATCTGCTACTGCAGTTGTGTGCCGCGAGCCATGTTCACCTTCTCCTTCTGTCCCTGTATCGTGTTTCCATCGTAGTTGTGATGCTGATACCTCCCGGTTTTCCATGGCTTCCCCTTGTCGCTGCGCAGATAACGAAGGCCTTATCTCTTCCTTCGCAGCGGAAGGGAAAAACTTACGCTAGCGACCGTGAAGTATGCGGACTCCCGATCACTGCCGACCGAGTTTTCGAGCGGCTCGTTTCGAATTGACAAATCCCGGCCTCGTGCTAGACTCACCACATTGAGTTCCTAACCCGAGTTCCATCGCGTCGTGTTGTCGGTATATCGCCCTAATGAGAGGGTCGCATTCGTGCATATCCTTGCGAGAGGGCAATCAGCCATCACCGTGCATGATGCATAGATCCGTTTCGCGGTAGACAGGAGAGGTGAGGTCATGGACCATCAACGTCGGGCTGTACCTTTTTCGCGACGGCAGTTCCTGACGGGCGCGACGACACTGGCCGGAGCCGCGCTGCTCGCTGCCTGCGGAAGCGGCACGGGCGAGACCGGCGGCGCCGCGACGACCGCGCCGAAGCCAGCGGGGACCACTGCACCGGCAGCGGGGGCAACGACCGTCCCGGCCGCCGGGAGTGCGGCCGCACCGACGACCGCAGCGGCGGCGGGAACGGCTGCGCCGGACCTCACCATCGCCTCGGGTAAGTTCAATGTCTGGTTCTCAGCCAACTGGAATACGATCACGGATGAGGCGGTCGGGAACACGTTCGTTGACTGGGGCAAGCAGAACGGTGTCAATGTCCAATGGCAGTCCATTCCCGGCTCGCCCGTCATCCTCCAGAAAGAGGCGGCAGCGGTCGCGGCGGGGCAGCCGCCCGAACTCGACAACAACAATATGACCTATTGGTACACCCAGGGCGAGATGGGCGACCTGGGGGCAACTGTCAACAAATTCAAGGCGATGGCCGGTGGCATGTTCCCAATCGGCATCAGTTCGCTGACCGCCCCCGATGGCACTATCATCGCGTCACCCTATGCGATTGATGTCTGGCCCGCGCATTGGCGGAGCGATCTGATCGGCGCCAAGACGGGCGGCCGGTTCTTCAACTCCTACGACGAGTTGCTTAATCTCGGCCCTTCGATTCAGCAATTGCCGAAGGACTACACCTACGCGATGGCGCTCGGACACGAGGGCGACCACGTCAACAACCTCTGCACGATCATGTGGGCATACGGTGGCCGGATCAACGACGAGAAGGGCGTGCCGGACATCGCGAACCCCGCCAACAAGGCGGCTATCGAGATGGTCGTCAATATGTGGAAGGCGAAGTTGATCCCGCCCGAGTCGTTCGCGCAGACGGTAACCTCATGGAACAATGAAACCTACCAGAAAGGCCGCGGCCTGATGGCCGTTAACCCGGCAACGATCATGGGCTGGCTTTTGGTCAATGATAAGGAGCTGGGCAACAACACCGGCCTCGCGACGCCGCCGAAAGGGCCAGCGGGTGGCTTTGCTGAAGGCGCCGCGCTCGGCTTCGGCTACTTCAAGAAGGCGAAATTGGCGGACCGGACGGTTCCCGCGCTCGAATACTTCATGCAACCGCCGAACCTGCTCAAGATTTCCAAGGCGGTCGAGGGCCGTTTCGTGCCAGTCTATCAGGATCATGCCACCGGCGATTTCTGGGAGAAGAGCAAGTTCGCCGAACTCAAGAATATCGCCACAGTCGGCCGCGTTCGCAACTGGCCGGCGCCGTCGCAGCCCTGGCTGTCAGATGTCACCGATGCCAAGTACGTCCT
The DNA here is from genome assembly GCA_050999735.1 of Thermomicrobiales bacterium. GTDB lineage: Bacteria > Chloroflexota > Chloroflexia > Thermomicrobiales > JALYUS01 > JALYUS01. The sequence goes on from JBPCPB010000340.1 coordinate 4,763, forward strand.
CTCGGACATGATGAACAAGGTCATCAACCAGAACATGGCAATCGAGGACGCCCAGGCGGCGGCGCAGAAAGACATGATGGACTCGTACAACAAGTTTGTGAAGAAGTAGGCAGAGCCAGTCGGCAGTCGGCAGTCAGCAGTCGCCGGAACGGGGATCAATTCCCTTGACGACTGCCGACCGTCGACTGCCGACTGTCTATCGGAGGTTCCCGTGGCGAGGGTAGAAGCGACCTACACGCCGAGCGCGGCCAAAGGCATCGAGGCCGGCGCGCGCAGCCCGTTCCGACGGTTGCTCGGGCCGGACTGGCGGTTGGGTTGGGTTCTGGTTGGGCCGGTCTTCCTCATCCTCATGGGATTGTTGATCTATCCCTTCTTCGACGCCATCCTGCTTTCGTTCCAGGAGCGATTCATCGGCAAAGCCGGCCATTGGGTCGGCCTGAAGAACTACACCGACCTTTTTACACAGTCGAACACGCACTTCGCGAAAGCGGCATGGAATACGATCGCCATTACCGGCGGAGCGGAGATCGGGAAGTTCGTGATCGGCATGGCGATGGCCTGCGTGCTCAACCAGCAGATCCGCGCCCGCAACCTGTGGCGCGGCCTGATGTTCCTCCCCTGGGCAGTACCGGCCGTCGTGACCGCCTATGCGTGGCGATTTATGTTCGACACATCCGGGCCAATCAATGGTGCCATCGCCCAATTCCATCTGCGCGATGACTACATCTACTTCTTCAACGATGCCAAGATTGCGCTGCCAGCGCTCATCCTCGTCGTTATCTGGTCAGGCACGCCCTTCTGGACGATGAACTTTCTGGCCGGGATGCAGGCGATCCCCGCCGACTTGTACGAGGCGGCGGAACTCGATGGCGCCAGCACCTTCCAGCGTTTTCTCTACATTACGATGCCCAGCCTGAAGCACGTTATTCTCGTGACGGCATTGCTCTCAACGATCTGGACGTCCGCCAACTTCGTCCAAATCCTCATTCTGACCGGCGGTGGCCCGAACTATAGCACGATAACCCTGCCGCTTCTTGCCTATCTCGTGGCCATTCCCGGCACGCGTCTCGGCGGCGGGGCGGCGATCGCGATGACGATGGTGCCAGCCTACCTGATCCTCGTCTATTTTCTCACCCGTCAGATGCTGCGGCAGGAGTAACGCTAATGGCGACCGCAATGGCAACACGATCGGCGACGCGGAAAGCGGCACGCAAGGCGGAGAAGGCGGGGCGTCGCTCGATTGGCCGCGGTTGGATGATCGCGACGTATATCGGGCTGGCCTTCTTCCTCTTCTGGACGTTAGTGCCCTTTTTGTGGATGCTTCTCGCCTCACTGAAGACAAACAAGGAGATCTACGACAACTTCACTCTGGTGCCGAAGCATCTCTATTTCGGTCACTATGCCGATCTGCTCAGGGGCGGGGGCGGCAGCAAGGCCTCCGGGAGTTTCCGGCAATGGCTGCTCAATAGCGCGATGGTCTCGGTGACTGTGACCGCGCTGTCGGTCATTCTCGGCGCGCTGGCGGCGTACTCAATCACGCGACTGCACTTCACCGGTCGTGCCGCGTTGGCACGCGGACTGATCTTCACCTACCTCGTGCCAACGTCGCTCCTTTTCATCCCACTCTTCACGATCGTCGCCCGACTTCAGTTGGTTGATACTCTTCAGTCGCTGATGCTCGTCTATCCGACCTTCACGCTACCCTTCTGCACCTGGATGATGGCCAGTTACTTCCGCAGCATCCCGATTGAATTGGAAGAATCCGCGCGGGTAGACGGCTGCAACCGGCTCGGCGCGCTCTTCAAGATCGTGATGCCGATCGCGGCCCCGGCGGTGGCAGTCGTAGCAATCTTCGCTTTCACCCAGTCGTGGAATGAGTTCCTCTATGCCCTCGTCTTCACCAACTCGCTGGCGACGCGCACCGTCACCGTCGGACTGACGCAGATGCTCGGCGAAGATGTCTTCTTCTGGGGCC
>JBPCPB010000362.1:0-5829 GCA_050999735.1 Thermomicrobiales bacterium
TTTGGGTTGGTTTTTGTGGGCTTTTTTGGTTTGTGGTCACGCCTCCCCTCCTCCGCCCCCCCCCCCCCCCCCCCCCCCCCACCACCGGGTTTCTCTCGTGAACTGCGTAAGCCCTAAGACCATATCGGCGCCTGCCCAATAGACTTACATAACGAGTAGCCAGTAGCCAGTAGTCAGGGAACCCAGCGCGTTCCGGCTACTGGCTATTACTATCCTGCTCGAACTCCTTGCGAATCTGGTCGCCACCGCATGGCAGCGGTCTGCCAAGTGTCGCTGTAGGGCCTGTTATACTCTTTCGCGATAGCGATGTCGTGCTCTTTGGCCCTGTCATTGGTGCGTAGGGGCGATGCTTGAATCGCCCTTTTGCTGCGACAAGGCGCTGCGAAAGAGGCTCGGATACTCCGGGAGGGCGATTCAAGCATCGCCCCTACGCAGGGATCATGCCATCCCTTTGGTGAAAGAGTATTATGGGATCCAGACGACTCTCGAATCGCCGAACACAAAACGGGAATCGTATCAATTCCATTTCCCATGGTGTTCCGCCATCTTATTTACCTCACTTGATGATGCCGCGACGTTGCAGTCCTCGTCGCGACAACCTCCCCATCGCTTGGTTGCCGGTGTACCTATTCCACGGTTTTCCATGCTGATCCGCTTCTTGCTGTGCGGCCTGTTCGGGATTCAAGTCGCCCCACGCAGCCGCCACTTCTCGGTCGTCGCGCTTCTCCTCAGAATCCGAACCGTGCGGCGACGAAGGGGCCTGTTTCCTTCGGGAACCCGATAGCCGGAATATCTGCCACAAATGAGCGAAGAATGTCGCCATTGCGAACTCCCCTTGTAACTTGTAACTTCATGACACACCAGCAGATTACGCTAACGGAGTGTGCCTGTCAATACGGCGATAATTGATAAATCATCAACAAAAGGATAACACACCCGATGCTCCACCGATGCCTTCCCGCTTGTCTTCTGCCAATGCAGCGTGTCAGCAGATGCGCACCGCAGGTTATCCGAGGGGCGTTGTCTGGCGCGGATCGTAGCCCGTGCGCATAGCGATCGCCTCCGTATCCACGATCACGTTGCCACCCGCGATACGCACCGGCATCCAGTCGAGCGGGCGCGCAACGTATTCCGCTGGCCGATTCGTCGGTCCCCGCAGCACCGTGCCGCGACGCCCGTCGTACATTGCACCGCAACAAGGGCATCCCAGGTTCCCGCCTAGCGCCGGGCTGGGAGGCGGCACCGTGCAACCTTCCACTGGACAGCGCCAGGAGACCGCGATCACGCTGTCGCTCGTGGCTGGGAGCAGATAGAACCCCCAAGCCGTGTTGTGGACAAACGGCGGTGCGGCGAGTGCTGCACGGACCGCCGCGACGTTTCCGGCGTCGCTCGCCGTGCCGTATGCACCGATCCGCGTGAGGGCGGGTGTCGCGGCGCTGCGGCCGGTCCTGCAGGCGGCGAGGAGCGCGGTCGCAGCGACAGCAGCGGCTCCCTGGAGTAGGGAGCGACGGGAAAGAGAGACAGGAGCAGATGCAGTGTCCACAGCACAATCCGATACGCGATTCGTCATGGAACCACACAGGGACACTACTCCTGCACGGCAACCGCGTCAAGCGGCACCGACTGGCATCCGGGAACGAAGGCGATACTACCGGTTACTGGCTACTACTATCCTGCTCAAACTCCTTGCGAATCTGGTCGCCACCGCGCGCTTTCCAGTCCTTGATGTAGGTATCGAGGGCGGTGAGCGGATCGCGGCCGGTGATGATTGCCGTGAGGCGATCCGTGCCGAGTTGATTCAGTTCGGCGGATTTGATGGCATTCGTCGGTGAGAAGGCGGTCAGCGTGGGGTTGTCACTGCCGAGCGCGGCGATCTGCATCGCTGCGCTTTGGAGGTACTGTGCATCCCCCGGATCGCTCGGATAATAAAAGACGGGTGGCGGGACGACGACCGTGCCGAGTTCGCCGATCTCCGCGCGGCCACGATCATTGAGAATTCGCGTCCCGTCCGGCTGGACGGTGTGATGAACGCCCGCGATGCCGAAGGTGAGAAAGTTGTACTCCTCACTGCCGAAGGGTGCGCTGAAGTAATCGAGGATACGCAGTAGTTCCTTGACGCGCTCCGGGTCCTTGCCATCTTTCGCGGGAATACCGGCGATGCTGCCGAACCCCGGGCCGTTGTAGGTTACGCCCGCGCCGCCATCGCAACCGGGCGGCACGAGTGCGCCGAGGTTCGCCGCTGAGTTCACCCGCTTCGCCTCGAAGCGGACGCGGATGTCGCCGTTCAGTTGGATCAGGGCATCCGCGTAGCCGCCAATGGCGCCCGCGATCAGCGCGTTTGTCGCCTGCGTCCGGTTCATCGTCGCGGCATCGGGATGGTAGACGCCCGCCTCATTGAGGGTACGGGCAAAGGCGAGCGCCTGCTTGAATTCGTCGGTCTCTATCTGGTTGGTCAGTGTGCCGTCCGGGTTCTTCCGCCAGCCGTTCGGCACCCGGAACATCCCCCGGAGAAAGGGCATGCTCCAGTCGGCTCCCTGCCCGCCGAGCGCCCAGGTATCCGGCTTGCCATCGCCATCGGGATCATTCTTCGTCATCGCGGTGAAGAGATGGGCAATGTCGTCGGCATTTCTCGGGGTGGGGATGCCAAGTTTCTCCGCCCAATCCTGCCGGTAGAGGAGCGCCGGGCCGATCACCAGGCTGAGGCGGGGCACGCCAAAGAGTTTGCCGCGAATCGCCGCGTTCCTCCACGATGACGCGGGATATTGGGCGAGATTCGGATACGCCTTCAGCGTATCGCCCGCAAGGTAGGCCGTCAGATCGGTGAACGCGCCCTGCTGCACCGCCTTGTATTGATCCGGCGCGGAGAGCGGCGAGATAAGCAGGAGATCGGGAATATCACCGGAGGCGATCAGCGCCGTCGCCTTCTCCGTGTACTGCGGCAAAGGCACGAGCGTGAAGTCCACCGCGATGCCGAGCTGTTTCTCCAGTTCCTGCCACCACTGATTCTGATCGTGCGGCACGGCGGGTGGCCGCTGCGACGCCTTGGTGATCGAGACCTTCCCGCCCTTCCCTGGCACGGTGGCGACCGACTGAAATGGTGGCGGTGGCGTAGTGTACGCATCCGGCACATTGGGCGCGGGCGACGGTAATTTGCCACTCGCCACCGGGCGCATGGTCGCGCTCGCCGTGATCGGCGCGCCGCTCGTCGCCGGTGCGGTGGCAACGGCAGACGGCGCGCTCGGACTGGATCGCGTGCCACAGGCGGCGAGGAGCGCGGCGCTTGCGGCGCTTGCGGCTCCTCCCAGTGCGACGCGGAGAACATTCCGCCGACTATACACAGGGGGAACCCACGAAAACCGCTGCTCGTCACGCATCGCATGCCATCCCTTTCAGTTGTTGGGTGACTTACACCCTCGATGGCATGATGATGCCGCCTTCCCGCCGAACGTGCAAGAGGAATATGCGCTCGCTCCCGCGTGTCGTATCATGCGACGGGCAATATCACTCGACATCACGCAGTCCACCCGGGTGTTGATTCTCCGCGCTGAAGGCGCACGTCTCTTTATTTTCTCTGTGTTCTCTGTGTCCTCTGCGCTGTATTCTTTCAGGAGGCGTCCATGGCGGTTACACGGTTGGAGATTCGAGCACGCGGGCCGTATGCGGAGGGAGCGGCGTTTGGGGAGGCGGGGGCATACGAGCGGATTGATGGGACGATCCACTTCGCCGCTGATCCCGCGCACCCGGCAAATGCGCTGATCGTGGACCTCGACGCGGCGGCGCGGGACGACGCAGGGCAGGTGCGCTTCGCCGCCGATTTCTGCCTCGTGCAGCCACTTGACCCGGCGAAGGCGAACCGGCGGCTGCTCTTTGAAGTCCTCAACCGGGGGCGCAAACTCGTGCCGCGCATGTTCAACCATGCCACACCGACGGCCACGCCGACCAAAGCGATTGACCCCGGCGATGGTTTCCTGCTCCGCCGGGGTTGGACGCTCGCCTGGTGCGGCTGGCAGTGGGACACGATCTCAAGCGCCGCGCTGATGGGCCTCGACGCACCGGAAGCAGTCGGCAGTCAGCAGTCGGCAGTCGGCGGGAGCGAACACTCAGTCCTCAGTCCTCAGTCCTCAGTCCTCATGCAGTTCCAGCCGAATGAACGGAGTTACAACCGCCTACTCGCTGACCGCATCCATCAGCCCTACCCCGCCGCCGACGTGGACGACCCGGATGCCGTGCTGACTGTCCGCGACTGGCCCGGTGGCCCGCGCACGACCATCCCGCGCGATCAATGGCGGTTTGCGCGGGGCGGCACAGACCCCGCGCCGGACGACACCACGATCTGGCTCAGTTCGGAATTCAAGCCGGGCAAGGTCTACGAGGTCGTCTACCGGACGCGCCGCTGCCCGGTCGTTGGGATGGGGCTGCTTGCCGTGCGCGATTGCGTCTCGTTCCTCCGCTACAGCGACGCGGCGGACAACCCGTGCGCGGGCCGGATCGAGCAGGCGTACGGCTTCGGCATGTCGCAGAGCGGGCGATTTCTGCGTCACTTCCTCTCTCTTGGGTTGAATGTGGACGCGGCGGGGCGACCGGTTTTCGATGGCATCAACATCCATGTCGCGGGCGCGCGACGCGGCGAGTTCAACCATCGCTTCGGCCAGCCGTCGCAGCAGCACATCGCCAGTTTCGGCCACCTGATGCCCTTTACCGACGACGACCAGACCGACCCGCTGACGGGCCAGACGGACGGCCTGATGCGTCGCCAGCGCGCCCTCGGCGGTGTGCCGAAAATCATCACGACGAATACCGCGGCGGAATACTGGCGCGGCGATTGCTCGCTCATCCACACGGACATCGAAGGGAAAGGCGATGTCGAGCCGCCGGAAGACGCGCGCATTTACCTCTTCGCGAGCACGCAGCACGGACTCGGCAGCGTGCCGCTCGTGGACACGGATGCGAACACCGGCGCGCGGGGCGTTCACGGCTTCAACGCGGTGGATTACGCGCCGCTCCTCCGCGCCGCCCTCATTAACCTCGACCGCTGGGCGACGGACGGCACGCCCCCGCCGCCGAGCGTCTTCCCACGCCTCGCGGACGGCACGGCAATGCCGGGCGCGTCGGTCTTCGCCGCTTATCATGGCATCCCCGGCGTGTCGCTGCCCGACCTGGAATTGCTGCCGGCAATCCATCGTCTCGATCTCGGCCCGGACGCCGCGCGCGGCATCGGCCGTTTCCCGGCAGTCGTGGGCGAGCGGTACCCGCATTACGTCTCGGCGGTGGACGCGGACGGCAATGAGACGGGCGGCGTGCGGATGCCGGATGTCATCGTGCCCGTCGCGACGTACACCGGCTGGGACCCGCGCCACCCTGCGACGGGCGGCGACGGCCAGATCATTCCAATGGAAGGCTCGACCTTCCCCTTTGCCCGCACCGCCGAGGAACGCCAGCGCACGGGTGACCCGCGCCCCTCCCTCGCCGAGCGGTATCACGACCGTACCGACTATCTCGCGCACGTCAAAGCCGCCGCCGAGAAACTGGTAACAGAGCGATATGTACTCGCGGAAGACGTGCCATTGACACTCGAAATCGCCGCCGAGCGATGGGATTACGTCGCGGAGAATCAGATGTAACGGTGGAGCAGGCTTCAGCCTGCATCCCGGGACGACAGTTTGAACCAATCCCTTCTCCCCCTCTCCTTTGCTGCTAAGCAAAGGAGATGGGGTCGGGGGGTGAGGTTCACACAAACCGATCGAACCAATCGCAGACGCGCTTGACGAGATCCAGTTGATGCATGCACTCGTGGAAGCCGTGTTTCTGGCGCCGGTAGATCACCAGTTC
>JBPCPB010000370.1:0-7375 GCA_050999735.1 Thermomicrobiales bacterium
CCTTTGCGGCCGCGACGCCGAGCGACGCGATGGACGGCGCACGGCGAGCTGTCAGAGAGATGTCCATCTGGCATCTACCCCAACCTGACAGATTCCTGCACGCTACTCGTCGCACCGAGAGACGCGAAGGCGTTAACGGTGGTTTGTGGGATGCGGTAGACCGATCGCATAGGTGGTAGAAAGAAGACATTTGCCGTACTACGTACGCCACCACGTACTCCTTCGCGCGTGCGGCGATGGACCGTGGCGTCGCGTTCAAGTTCGACACGCGGGTGACGCGGATCCTCACAGAGGGAGATCGCGTCACGGGCATTGACACCGCCGATGGCACGATTGAGGCACCGGCCGTCGTGATCGCCGCGGGCGCGTGGGCAAACCAGCTCTTCGCGCCGCTTGGCATCGATCTCGGCCTGGTGCCGACCGAAGCGCGGGTGACGCTTTTCCGCTGGGCGTTCGACCGCTCGCCGCGGCACATGACCTATATCGACCGCATCAACCACACCTGGGCACGGCCGAGCGACGGCAATTGCACGCTGATCGGGACCGAAGGCGGCGTGCATGCGAGCCCCGACCCCGAGCAGTACCCGGAAGCGGTCACGGACGACTTCGTGGCGGTGTGCCGCACGCAGTTGGTGAAGCGGTTTCCGGTGATGCGGCACAGCACGATGCGCGGCAACTGGGCGGGCATCTTGATGATGAGCCCCGACTCTCGCCCGATCATTGACAAGTTGCCGCACTACGAGGGGCTCTTCTGCATGGCGGGGGACAGTGGCACCTCCTTCAAAACCAGCCCGGCGATCGGCAAGTGCCTCGCCGAATGGATCACGGAGGGCCGACCGAAGACCGTGGACCTGATACCGTTCCGCTCAACCCGCTTCGCCGAGGGCAAGCCGTGGGTGGATGAGAATGATTACGGCGTCGAGCGCGCGACAATCTCGCGGTAGCCGCGATCGCGGCGGGCAGGATGTGCGGGTAGGTGCCCGCCGGGGAGCGACGAATGGGCGCATTCCTCGTCCGACGATTGAGTCAGAGCGCCGTGCTCTTGCTGATCGTCGTCACGATTGCTTTTTTCTTGATGCACCTCGCGCCGGGCGGGCCGCTCGCGGTCTATTCGCTCAATCCCTCGATGCGGGTTGAGGATCTCGACCGGATCAAGCACAACTTCGGCCTCGACCGCCCGCTCCCCGTGCAATACATGAAGTGGGCGAGCGGGATGCTTCGGGGCGACTGGGGACGATCCTATCGCGACTCCCGCCCCGTGCGCGAGGTGATTTTCGATCGCCTCCCCGCCACGCTCGAACTGATGATCACCGCCTTGGCCGTCGCGGTCGTGATCGGCGTGCTGATCGGCATTTTGGGCGCGATCCGGCAATACTCACTGTGGGACTTCCTTCCGACGATCGGTGCGATCCTCGCCCTCTCCATCCCCACCTTCTGGTTCGGATTGATGGTGATCTTCCTCTTCTCGGAGCGGCTACACTGGCTCCCCTCCGGCGGGATCGCCACGACCGGCGGGACGTTCACGATCGGTGATCGCCTGCATCATCTCATCGCGCCCGCGCTCGTGCTCGGCTTTGTCCTCGTCGCGACGTGGAGTCGGTACACGCGCGCCGCGATGCTGGAGGTGATCGCCCAGGACTATATCCGTACGGCGCGATCGAAAGGGCTGACAGAGCGACGGGTGATCGTGGAACATGCATTTCGGAATGCCCTCGCTCCGCTCGTCACGCTCGGCGGCCTGCAATTGGCAGGACTATTTGGCGGCGCGCTCGTCACGGAGAGCGTCTTTACCTGGCCCGGGATGGGCCGGTTATTCGTTGACTCGCTCGGGTACCGCGATTACCCAGTCATGATGGGGATCCTCTTCATCACGGCGGTGCTCGTGATCGTTGGGAATCTGGTGGCCGATCTCGCGGTGTCGTTCCTGGACCCGCGGATCCGTCGCGCGTAGGAGTGCTCGTGTCGATGCAGAGGCCACTCGCTTCCCAAGCCATCCAGTCGGATGCCGTCGCGACGCCGATTGCGCAACGGATCGAGAGCCCGTGGCGGCTGATGCTGCGCCGCTTCGTGCGTCATCGCCTTGCCGTCTTCGGCCTCGCCGTGATCGCCGTGCTGACGATCCTCACCCTCTTCGCGCCCGTCATCGCGCCGCGCGATCCGCTCGAGATAAACATCTTGGAAAAATTCACCCCGCCGCTCCACGATGGCCTCCTGCTCGGCGGGGACGAGGTCGGCCGCGATCTCTTCAGCCGCCTCATCTATGCGGGGCGCATCTCCCTCGTGGTCGGGGCGTGTGCGATGCTGGTCACGGTCACGGTCGGGGCGGTAGTCGGGCTCGTTGCCGGCTATTATGGCGGGAAAGTTGACGCCATCCTGATGCGCTTCACGGACGCCCTGCTCTGCTTCCCGACCGTCTTCCTGCTCCTCATCCTCGCGTCGTTTATTGGTGCCTCGGTGCTGTCGGTCACTCTCATCATCGGGCTCACCTCCTGGATGGAGCTCGCGCGCATCGTCCGCAACCAGACCCTCGGACTCAAGGAGCACGAGTTCGTGCAATCCGCCCAGGCGCTCGGCGCTTCCAATGCCCGAATCCTCCTGCGCCATCTCCTGCCGAACAGCCTCGCGCCGATTCTCGTTGCCGCGACACTGAACGTCGCGAATGCGGTACTCGCCGAGTCCTATATCAGCTACCTCGGCTACGGCATCCAGCCCCCCGCCGCCAGCTGGGGGAACATGCTCAATAACGCCCAGAGTTTTTTCCATGATGCCCCGTGGATCGCGTTCTTTCCCGGCATCTTCATTGCCCTGACCGTCGCGAGTTTCAACTTCGTCGGCGATGGGCTCCGCGATGCGCTCGATCCGCGCACGGTGCAGAAGTGACTGCGCGCCATACTGGCGGGCGATCAAAGGAGCGAGGCAATGACCGAGCGGGCCGACGTGGTAATTATTGGCGGCGGAATCAGCGGGTGTGCGGCAGCGTACGAGCTGGCGCGCACTGGCGCGCGCGTCATCCTTCTCGAACAGGGTGAGATCGCCTCGATGGCCTCCGGATGGACGCTCGCGGGCGTGCGCGTCTCGGGTCGCCATCCCGCGGAAATCCCCCTCGCGCTCGCCGCGATCGAGCGGTGGACGACATTGGCCGAGGAACTCGATGGGGAAACTGACTATGTCCGCAGCGGCAATCTCCGGCTCGCCCGCGATGCGGACGAACTGGCAACGGTGCGCGCGATCGTTATGGAGCAGCGTGACCTGGGCGTGGATGTGAGGATGTTGGAAAGCAACGCCGAGATACGTGCGTTCGCCCCGGCGCTCGCGGAGGAGATCCCGGGCGCCGCCTATTGCCCGACCGATGGCCATGCGAATCCGGACAAAACGGTCGGTGCGTATGCCGTGGCGGCGGCACGCGCGGGGGCGGCGATCCGCACCCACACCACGGTGACGAATGTCGTGCAGGTCGGGGGGGCGATCCACGGCGTCGAGACCGATGCGGGCGCGATCGCGGCGGATGTCGTCGTCAATACGGTGGGCGTCTACGCAGATCGCATCTGTGCGATGATCGGCCTCGACCTCCCGCTGACGACCTACCATGTGACGGCGATCGGCAGTGTTCCCATGTCCCGGCTCCTCGATCAGGTGCTCGGCGTCGGCAACGCTGACTTCGCCGGACGTCAGGAACTGAGTGGGGCGATGCGGATCACTGACGGGGGAGTACCGTGGTCGTGGCCCGCCCGCCCGCTCGTGCTCGGCGATATTCAGCCGCCCGCGGCGACGGTTGCGACGGTCCTCCAGCGCGCGTGGCAGATCATCCCGGCGCTGCGCGCGATGCGCGTGGCCCGTGTCTGGGGTGGACTGCTCGATGTGACCCCCGACGAGATTCCGGTCATCGAACGAACACACGTAGCGGGGTTCATCGTCGCGGCGGGCTTCTCCGGCCACGGATTCTGCCTCGGCCCGGCGACCGGGCGCCTGATCTGCGACCTCGCGACGATGGGAGAGTCCTCCCTCCCGATTGACGCTTTCCGGCTCACCCGCTTCGTGACCGATCGCCCCGGCCGCGCGGCGCTGCACGGCTAGAAGGGGAAATGCAGCATGGACGAACGGCAGACCGCAGCCCTCACGTCGCTCTTCGGCCTCGCGGGCAAGGTGGCTGTCGTCACGGGTGGGTCAAGTGGCCTGGGGCGCGCGATCGCGCAAGGGTTGGCGAGCGTCGGCGTGCGCGTCGCCGTGACGGGCACGAACACCGAGCGGTGCGAGATGGTCGTCACTGAGATTCGGGCGGTGGGCGGCGACGCGCTCCCGCTGATTGCCGACGTCGCCGATCCCGCACAAGTTGAGCGCCTCGTCGAGCAGACGGTGAATCAGTGGGGGCGGCTTGATATCCTCATCGCGAGCGCCGGTATCGTGCAGAATGGTGCTGTCCTGGACATGACGCCGGAGGAATGGCGGCATGTCCTCGACGTGGACTTGAACGGCGCCTTCTATTGCTGTCAGGCGGCCGGGCGCGTGATGATCGGGCAGGGGAGCGGCAGTATCATCACGGTCGCGTCGCTCAGCGGCATGTTCGGCCACAAGCACGAGGTGGCATACGCGGCGGCGAAAGGGGGCGTGATCCAGCTGACGCGCGGCCTCGCGGTGGAATGGGCGGACAGGGGCGTCCGCGTCAACGCGATCGCCCCGACGTGGTTCTATACGGAGATGACGAAGACGCTGCTCGACGATCCCGCGTCTCACCGGCGCAGTATTGCCCAGATCCCGCTGGGCCGGGTCGGGCATGGGGCGGACATCGCGGGTGTGGCGATCTTCCTGGCGAGCGACGCGGCGCGCTTTATCACCGGCCAGATCCTCTGCGTGGATGGCGGCAAGAGCGCCTTCCTCGCGGATCTCTTTTGAGCGCGGGTCATCGTCGTGGATATGGCCAGATTGATCTTATGAAGGAGCGTGATGCATGGACGAGTGCCATTCGCACCGACGGATGCGAGAGGTCCTGGACGCGTCGGATCTCGACGCCGTGGTCGCGATCTCGCCGGAGAACGTCTTCTACCTCTCGGACGCACTGATCCTGACGCAGCGCTACATTCCGGACCGGCTGGCCGTGGTGATCTGGTCAAAGGGTCGCGCGCCGACGATGATCGTCTGCGCGATTGAGGAGTCGCTCGCCCGCCAGGATTCCTCCATTCCGGATATTCGCACATACATCGAGTTCCAGACATCACCGGTCGCGGTGCTCGCGGACGTGCTCGCAGAGCATGGCGTGGCTCGTGGGCGCATCGGATACGAGCGCGGGGTGTGGACGCTCGATGGCTACACCGAGCTCCTCGATCGGGTGCCGGGGGCGACGTGGGTTCCGGCGGAGCGGCAGTTCGATTTGGCACGGATGATCAAGGGCGAGGAGGAGCAGCGGCATCTCGCGCATGCGGCGCGTTCCACGGACGCCGCGATTGATACCGCCTTTACGCGCGCGGCGATTGGCTGGAGCGAGAAGGGGATCGGCGACGTCATCCAGGCGGAGATGCTGGCGGCGGGGGCGGACTACTCGCCGTTCCTCGTCCTCGCCGCCGGGGAGAATACGAAACGCGTGCACCACTTCCCGAATGCCGACCCGATGCCCGCGGGCGGAATCGTTCATTTCGATGGTGGCGGATTCTGGCATGGGTACTATTCCGACCTGGCGCGGACCGCGGTGGTCGGCCGCGCCACGGAGGCCCAGCGCGACATCTATGCGCGCCTCTGGGCAATCCAGCAGGAGATCATTGATTCCGTGCGTGTCGGCCGCCGCGTGAGCGACGTGTATGCGATCGGCAAGCGGGCGTTCGCGCAGCACGCCGTGCCCTTCGCGATGACGCTGCTGGGGCATAGCCTGGGGTTCGTCTTGCACGAATACCCGATCATCAACGGCGTGACGGACGAGGTGATCCTGCCGGGTATGATGTTCTGTGTCGAGCCCTCCTGCACGGCCGCGGACGGGGGGCGCTATCACATCGAGGACCTCGTCCGCGTGACGAAACGTGGGCCGGACGTCGTTTCCCGGGCGAGGGAATGGAGTCATCTCCCCGTGATCGGGGGATAGCGGGGTCGGCGACATTGCGATGCCCTCCCAACGACTTAGAGCCTATCCGGGAAGTGAACGTGCATGGCGGAGTTTGCGATAAATGATCAGACAGGCGGCCAGTTGGACGAAGCCCAGGTAGTTCCCCGCCTTCTTCTCCCACCGCACCAGCAAGCGCCGAAAGCGATTGAACCAACTGTGGCTCACCTCCACGACCCAGCGCCGGGGCGGGTGACGGGCGGGATCGCCCGGCGGCGGCAACGGGTGCGTCGCGCTCGTCCTGGGCGGAATGTGCGGCACGTAGCCGTGCGCCACCACCGTCTCCCGACACGCCATCGTCGCATACCCCCGATCCAAGCAGAGATGCCGCGCCGCCGTCCCCTCCGCTCCTCCATCCGGTGCCACTTCCGGCGAAGGTACAATCATTCGGGCGTCCAACAGCTCGCCCAGCTTCTTCATGTCTGTGCGGTTCGCTCCCGACAACACCACCGCCAAAGGGATGCCGCCCCCCTCGGTCAACAGGTGCCGCTTGCTGCCACACTTGCCCCGGTCGGTGGGGTTCGCTCCCGTCGCCTCCGCCTCACCGGCCCCCCTTTTTTGCCGAGCGGGGCTTTGATGATGCAACCGTCGGTCGCCTGCCACTGCCAGTCGAGTCCCACGTCGCCGTCGTACACCGCGAGCAGGTGCGCCCATGCCGCCGCCAGGCAACCGTACGCGATCCACTCCTGGAAGCGGTCGTGGACGGTGGACTTGGCCCCGTATCTGCGGGGGAGCGTTTGCCATTGCCCACCGTTGCGCGCCAGCCAGATCAGCCCATTGAAGAGCGCGCGGTCGTCGGTGCGCGGGCGACCCGGCTTTTTGCGCGGTTTATTGATGACGAGGAGCGGGTGCAACTCCGCCCAGAGCGCATCGTCAACCTCCCAGATCGTCGGATCGTCTTTGGCTTTCTCCCCGGGTGGGGCAGCAATCGTTGTCTTCATACCCCATTCTATCATTTCTCGGATAGGCTCTTAGCGATAAGAACTGCTGCTTGACACGGGAGGCTCAGAGGATAGGGGACACATTCCGGTCGCATCGGTGACGGAAATAATGGCACTGCTCGTGGCCTGACTGACCGATTTTCCCAGTGAGAACGGCAATCAGGCGACGAAACTAAGCCGAAAAAACCGTCAAATTTATGACCGGAATGTGTATCCTCACCTGGTTCTCCCGCTATCTCGATGATGCCGAGAGACGCGTTTTCTGGCTCCGGGAGGGAGCAATGCGTGTGTGAAACGCGACGCAGATGCATGAGGCGGTGCCGACCGAGAGAGCTGTTGCTGTGACACG
>JBPCPB010000373.1:0-4485 GCA_050999735.1 Thermomicrobiales bacterium
AGTCCTTTCTCGCCGACCGCAGTTTTCGCGGCACGAATGTCTTCGGGCGCTATTACACGATGGAGGACCTGATCGCGACGATCATGCGCGCGATGCGCCTGCGCGCCGAGGAGGAATTGGGGCAGCCGATCACGCGCGCGACCGTCGGGCGGCCGGTGCATTGGGCGGAAAACAACCCAAACGGGGATGCACTGGCGCTCCGGCGGATGGAGGCGGCGCTCGCGGCGGCCGGTTTCACGGCCGTGATGTTTGTCCCGGAGCCGATCGCGGCGGGCTTGTCTTTCGCCGCCATCCTGCCCGCGCCGCGCACGGTCCTCGTCTTCGACTTCGGTGGCGGCACGCTCGACGTGACGGTGATGCGGATCGACGGCGGGCAGCGCACGGTCCTCTCGACCACCGGCATCCTCCTCGGCGGCAATATCCTCGATGAGGACATCATGGACGGCCGGCTGCTGAAGTACTTCGGTGAAGACCTGCGCTGGGGCGCGCAGCAATTGCCGATGCCCAACCATATCCTCGATTCGATCCGCCGCTGGTACACGATCCCCGACCTCAATGAGCCGCGCACGATTGCCTTTCTGGAGAATCTGGAGCGCGAGACGGCGGGCGCCGCGCGGCGTCAGGCACGCGCGCTGATCGCGCTCGTGCGCGGCAATCACGGCTGGCCGCTCTTTCGCGAGATCGAGCGGGCAAAGATCAGCCTCTCGGACCGCGAGCGCGAGCGGATTGGTTACGGCGCGGACGCGATTGCGATTGACGAGCCGCTGCCGCGCCGCGATTTCGAGGCGTTGATCGAAGGACGCGTCCGGCAAGCCAAACAGTGCATTGACAACGCGCTTACTGCGGCCGCGCTCGAACCGGGCCAGATTGACGTCGTGGTGCGGACGGGCGGTTCCTCCGCCATCCCCCGCTTCCAACGCCTGCTCGCTGACACATTCGGCGCGGACAAATTGCGCTTCCAGGACGCCTTCACCTCGGTCGTCACCGGTCTCGCCCTCAGCGCCGCCGGTCAGGTGGCCGACTCCGCCGCCTGATCGGGTGTTATTCGTCAGTCGGCGCCAGTGTCGTTCCGACGCTTTGCCAGCACTCGACGGCGACCCGTAGCGCGATCAACGCGCTCATCCACGCCGTGCCGAGCAGCATACTGCCGAGCACATCGGTCGGATAATGGACGCCGAGCATCAGGCGACTCAGCGCGATGACCAGCACGCCGAGCAGGAGCGCGACACTGCCCAGCGCCTTCAGGCCGCGCGATGTGCCGCCGCGCCAGAGGACGAAGCCGAGCGCGAAGGCGAGACAGGTCGCGCCGAGCGTATGCCCGCTGGGGAAGCCGTAGCCACTCTCCGAGACGCGGAAGAAGGCAATCGGTCGCTCACGCTGGATGAGATGCTTGACGAGCAGCGTCAGAACGCCATACCCACCGACCGCGCCGAGGAAGAGAAGCGCATCGAGCCAGCGGTGCAGGAAGCGCCATCCGGCGAGCGTGACGCCGATCACGACGACCCCCACCTCCGAGGCAACCAGCCCGACATCGTTGCCGATGGCGACCGGCCACGACGCGGTGCGATCGTCCACCGCGCGCAAGACGCGCTGATCGGCAGGAAGCGTCGCGGACTCATGGACTTCTTCAGCGAGTACGACGAATGCCACCCCGAAGAGCAGACTGACGAGCATCAGCGCGGAGAAGAGAGGCGCGAGCAACGCCCGACGAAGCCCTGACGTCGCTGTCCGCGCGGGAACCATTCCGGTACGAGAGGACACGAGACACACTCCCTGGTACGAAACGCGAGAAATGAAGCATGCCGCACGCCCCGCACAGCATGATACGCCACATCACGGCGACAGAACACCGCATTCATCTACGAAAACAACCGCCCTCCTGTCTTCAGGCGAGCAACCCGCGTCGATAGGCCTCGCCGACGGCGGCAGCCCGATCCCGGACGCCGAGCTTCTCATAGATATGCAGCAGGTGCGTCTTGATCGTCGCCTCGCTCACGAAGAGTCGCCCGGCAGCTTCCCGGTTCGTCGCGCCATTGGCGATCAGCGTGAGCACCTCGCGCTCCCTTTCGCTCAGCGCGTCATTGGCGGGCTTGCGAACCTGGCCGAGGAGGCGACCGGCCACCGACGGCGACAAGACCGTTTCTCCCCTGCTCGCCGCGCGCACCGCCCGGATCAGCTCATCGCGTGGTGCGTCCTTGAGCAGATAACCGGTCGCGCCCGCCTCAATGGCGGGGAGTACATCGCTGTCGGTTTCGAAGGTGGTAAGTACCAGCACGCGCGTCGCGGGCACGGTCTGCCGCAGCAGGCGGATCGCTTCCACGCCGCTCATCGTCGGCATGCGCAGATCCATGAGCACAACATCCACGCGCAGGTGGCCGGCGAGCGCGACGGCCTCCGCGCCATCTCCCGCCTCGCCGGCCACCACGAAGTCCGGGTCATCGGCGAAGACTCCGCGCAGCCCGTCCCGCACGATCGGATGATCATCCACGATCAGAAGCCGGATCGGTTCCCGCGCACTCCTCATGCTCTGCCCCCTGCCGGTATCGCCGGCACGCTCACATTGATGGCGGTGCCCTCGCCGGGGGCGCTCTCGATCGTCAGGGTACCGGCCACCTGCCGCACGCGCTGCTGCATCGCGCTCAGGCCGAACCCTTCTCCCTCCCCCGATGCGCCATTGGCGCTCACCGCGTCGATGCAGAAGCCAACTCCGTCGTCGCGGACGTCGAGGAGCACCAGATCATCCAGATAGGAGAGCGTCACGCCCACCCGGGACGCCCGGGCATGTTTGGCCACATTGGTCAGCGCTTCCTGGGCGACCCGGAAGAGCGTCACCTCGATCTCGGCGAGCAGTGGCAATGGTTCACCGATCGTCCCGACCGTGAGCGGCACCGCGGCAGTCTCGGACCAGCGTTGTGCGGTCGTGGCGATGGCCTCGGGCAATCGCGAGTGATCCAGCGGTTCCGGTCGCAACGCCTGCACCGACCGGCGCGCCTCGACGAGGCTCTCCCGCGCCAGTCGCTGCGCCTGATCTACATGTACCTGCCATTGCTCCGGATGCTGGCGGATCTGTTTGGCGGCTTCGAGTTGGGTGATGATCCCGGTGAATCCCTGCGCCAGCGTATCGTGGATCTCTCGTGCCATGCGCTGGCGCTCGTCGAGAATCCCGGCCTCCCGCGCCTGCGTCAGCAGTTGGACGTGCAGTCCGGCGTTCTCCTGAAGCGACGCCTCGAGTTCGCGGTTCGCCTCCGTCAGTGCGACGAGCGCCTGCTTGCGCCGTTCGCCCTGCTCCTTGCCGACCAGCGCGAACCAGATCATGATCCCGGCGATGATGATATTGACGGCGATCAGGATGAGATAGGTGGACAGCGCGCCCGACTTGGGCGACGGTAGCCCGCCATTCTGCGCTGTTGCCGTCACGACAGCCACGGCGACGCCCCCCACCAGCCGCCATCCGCCGCGAAGCGCATACCCTGACTGCGCATACCCTAACTGAAGGTATCCGGTCCACGCGAAGAACCCGAACCACGGCGCCCGGATGACCATCACCGCCATCAGAACGATAAGCACGATGAAATAGAACGCCATCAGCCGCGGACGCTCTCTCCATGCGGGGTGGAGCGTGACCATCCAGAGCATCCATGCCGCCGCCGCCGCCGCAAGTGCAAAATCGAGGAGCGTGGCCGCCCCCAGCCCACCCCGGACGAACACGCTCACGATCACCGTGATTGCCAGAAGGCTATAGGGGAGCGCCGCGAATACCGTTCCCTCGCGGCCCTCCCAGGTATCGAGTTGTCGTCCCAACAACGTCACGTTCATGTCCGGCCATTCCTCATCGCGCTATTCCCACCGGAACAACTTTACCGCAGCGGCGCCAAAAATGAGCGCATACACCGCCATGACCGCGAGGTGCAGCGGATGCGGCCAGTTGCCCTGCGTCGTGTCCTGCAAGGCTTGGACCGCGGCCCCGAGGGGGAGAAAATCGCTGATGTGGCGCAGCACGTCCGGCATCGCCGCCCGCGGTACCCACAGGCCGGCGGAGAACATCATCGGGTAGAACAGGAGCGACCCGATGATCGTGGCCGCTCGCGCGCTGGGCGCAATGGCTGCGATAAACAAGCCGACACACAGCAGGGCAGCCACGGCGAGAGCGATCGACAGAACGAATCCGAAGATCTGTGCGGGTAAACGAACAGCGAAGGCAACCCTGCTCACGCCGACGATCAGGATCAGCGCAATCACGACGACTGCCAGATTGATCAACAGTTGGGCAGCGAGCACCCAGGATGGCGGGGCCGGAGTCGTGGACAGCCGACGCAGGATACCCTTCTCCCGGTAGGTGGCGAGGACTGACGGGAGCGCGCTAGAGCGGTTTGAGTAACTACTGAGTCTGTTGCGTTGTGTAACCACAATGAGCGAACCACCCTTTCGCGTCCGCCGCCGTTACCATCGCCATCGCCGCCGTGATCGCCGCCTCCAATGCCTGCC
>JBPCPB010000005.1:0-4440 GCA_050999735.1 Thermomicrobiales bacterium
CAGCATGTTCTCCCGCATTTCTGTGGTTGATTGGTAGCGGAGATTTCAGCCTGCGTCCCTAGGGTCAGTCCGTCCCCCAGGAGAAACGCAGGCTGAAGCCTACGCTACCAATGGAAGTCATGCCGGATATTGAGCGCGAACCCATTACACCGCGAGGCGCGTACCATCATCGGGCACCACAACCGGGCCGCTGAAGACTGCGCGCGCTTCCGCGAGCAGGTTATCAGGATTGGCATAGCGGGCGAGGTGGGTGAGAACGAGCGATCGCGCGTTGGCGGCAACGGCCATCGCGGCGGCTTCGCGGGCGACCGGGTGCATCAGACTCCGCGCGCGGGTCGCGTGGTCCGCGCCGTCGCGCTCAGCGCAGAGTGCGTCGCAGATGAACAGGTCGGCATCACGGGCGCAGGCAATCATCCCATCGGTCGGAATACCGTCCGCGCTGAAGCCGAGCGTCCGCCCGCCGTGTTGCACGCGTACCGCAACTGTGGGCACGCGATGTTCGGTGAGAAAGAATTCGACCGCGAAGCCACCGATGCTGTATTGCTCTCCCGGCTCAATCGGTATCCGTTCGACTTCGGGGTTGATCGGCCATTCGGGAAAGCAGGCGTCCATCAGTGCGCGGATGCCGGTGTGCGTGTCCGGCAGCGCGTAAAGGTGGAGCGGGATCGAGGCGATAAAGAGCGCGGGCATGCCGCCCGCATGATCCATATGCCGGTGCGTGACAATGACATTGTGTAACGCATTGATTGGCTGCCCGATTTTCGCGAGTTGGCGGGGCAGTTCGAAACCGCCGCACGTATCAATCAGCAGCGGCTCGCATCCCGATGCGGTAACGAGCAATCCCGTTGCGTTCCGCTCGGGCGCCATCGGCGATCCCGTACCAAGTAGCGTCACATCCATCGGCGCCTCGCTTCACAACAATGATGCGCGGCAGTAGGGGGCCATCGTACCACAGTTACGAAGCACGAAGCGCGTACTCGGCCGTCGTCCGACAACGGGCGGTTTGCCCATCGTTCGGGCCTATGCGACAATCGGGAGAGGAATGGGATTGCTTTTCGGCGTCCTTTTATTAGGAGTGATTGATTCAACAATGGCACGGACACGACGCGGGCGGGGCGGACGCGGCCAGCAAACACGCGAAGCGCAAGAGATGACATGGTTCCGCATGGACCTGCATCTTCACACCCCGGCATCCGCCGATTATCAGGACCTGTCGGCCACGTACCTCGCAATTCTCCAGAAAGCGGAGGAACATGGCCTCGACATCGTCGCATTCACCGACCACAACAGTGTCAGTGGCATCGCGGCGATGCGCCGGGAGATTGAAGACCTCGAACTGCTGGAAGAACTCGACCGGCTCGCGCCCGCCGAAAAGAACATCCTTGATGAATACCGCCGTCTGCGAGACAAAATCCTCGTCTTGCCGGGTTTCGAGTTCACTGCGGCGTATGGCTTTCACGTTCTGGGCATCTTCCCGCCGGAGACGACCGCGCGGCGACTCGAACATCTGCTGATGATGCTCGATGTCCCGGAAGAGCAGATGGAGATGGGGAGTGGACAGGTCAGCGCGACCGCCGATGTGCTGACGGCATATGAGGTGATCCACGAAAGCGGTGGCCTCGTCATCCCCGCGCATGTGGACGCGGCGCATGGCGTCGCGATGCAGGGTTTTCGCTTCGGCGGGCCGACGAAAATCGCCTACACACAGTCCGAGTATCTCCACGCGCTTGAAGTTACCGACCTCGATGATATGACACGCCGGGCAACGGCGAGTTTTTTCAACGGCTCCAAGCCCGAATATCCGCGCCGGATGCATTGCATCCAGGGTTCGGACGCGCATCGGCTCTCCCGCGAGGGGGCACACCGCGAGACTGATCTCGGCATCGGCGACCGCGCGACCGAAGTATTGTTGCCGGAACGGTCGTTCGCGGCGCTCAAGGCGCTCTTTCTCTCCGACGAATTCACTCGCATCCGTCCGTACCAACCGATGTCCGCCACACCGTTCGATCTGGTCCAGGCGGCGCGCGAGCAAGGGCCGAGCATTGTCCAGTCTTTCCACGAGCAGGTACGCAGCCAACGCAGCCGGTATCGGCCGATCACCAAAGACATCGTCGCCTTCGCGAACACGAATGGCGGCACGATCTATGTCGGCGTCACGGCGAACCCGACACACCCGGTCGCGGGCGTGCCAAACGCCGAAGAAGCGGCGCGCGGCCTGAGCGACGCCATTGCCCGGAGCGTCGTGCCGAAACTCGATGTGCAGATTGAAGTCGCCAGCAGCGCGGGCAAGCCCGTGCTGATCGTGACGGTACCGAAGGGCGATAATACCCCATATGCGACGGACGCCGGGCAGGTCTTTGTTCGCCAGGAGAGCGAAACCGTCGTTGCCCTCCGCGACGAGATTGTCCAACTCGTGCGCAATGTCGGCAGCAGCGACGCCAGCAGCGTCGCGGCCGCATCATCCACCGAGCCGGAGCGCATCCGCGCCTGGACGGCGCCGCGACAGGCGGTGAACGAGGCCGGCGACATCGAGGACTCCGACAGCATCACCGAAGTTGCGCGTGAGGAGTCGGAGATCGAAGTGATTCCGGAGCAACCGGAGGAGCGGCGCACCCCGCGTCGTCGCCGGTCACGACGCCGCCCGGCGCAGGACCAGCCCGTTGCCGAGACAGATGCGCCGTCATCTGAGACGGCAGACGAGCCAATCGCCGCGGTTCCGGACAGATCGGCGATAGCCGAGGCAGTCGCGGAACCGGAGCCGCCCGCCGCTGACATTGCGCCGGTGGCGAGCGCCGATGAGGCTAAACCGGCCAGCGATCGGCAGGCAGTGGTACTATCGGTAGCGGATACACCCGACGCGAACGCGTCCGAAACGGATGCGCCTGAAAGCAATGTGCCAAAGCCACGGTCACGGCGACGGACGCGCAAGGCGGCGCTGCCGGAATCAGCGACCGAATCCGCCATCCCGCAGCAAACGGATATGCTCGAAGCGCCGACCGTGCCGGTTGACGCCTCTACACCGCCGGTCAGCCGCAACGGCACTGAGCCTGCCGCGACGCCGAAGACCGGCGTCGAAATCCTGTCAGTCGAGGAACGTGACGGCGAGCGATATTACACGATGCGCGATCTCCGTAGCCGCCGGGTCGCGGAGAATGTGACACGCAAATCCGCCCGGCGGCTATGGCGCCAGGCGATCCTTGAACGCGAGAAAGGTCTCCCCGATCCCGGCGCGATACGGTGGGACGGACCGTTGGGATATTGGGGCAGTAGCAACCGCGAGGGTGTGCGGCGACACACCCTCGCGTACCGCGAGAATGGCGACATTCGGTACTTTTATGCCGTCAGCGACGATGGCATCAACGAAGTGTGGCGTTCCCTTATCCCCATCGAGAACGCATAAGATTGTGTTTGTTTCAGCGGATGAACGCATGCTACACTGCCGCCACACTGTTCCGGGCCGGGAAAACGGCGTCTTCTGATTTGGTTGACGTGTTGGACATTGCTCTGGTGATCTCGCTTTGTAGACTGGCTGATTGAAAGGGGTTTCTCCATGCGCGCGTCCCGACGGCATGATGAGGCGGATCGCATCGCCATTTTCTTCGATATGTCGAACCTCTATTTCGCGGCGCGGGATATGGGCATCCGCATTGATTATGCGCGGTTGCTCGATTTTCTCACTTCCGGCCGCCGGTTGCACCGGGCCTACGCCTATCTGGGGTACAACCCGGAGGACGAGAGCAGCCACAGTTTTATTACCTGGTTGAAGCGCAATGGCTTCCGCGTCAAAACAAAGGCGCTCCGCCGTTTTGAGGATGGCAGCACCAAGGCAAACCTGGACATGGAACTGGCAATTGACCTTCTGACACAGGCGCCGCATATTGATGTCGCGATCGTCGTCAGCGGTGACGGAGACTTCGTGAACCTCGTGGACGCCGCACAGAATGCCGGCTTGCGCATCGAAGTCGCGGCGACACCGCGCCAGGCCGCGACAGATCTGATGGACATCGCCGACCAGTTCATTGACCTCGAAGCGAACGTCGCGCAGTTCGCCCGTGCGGACCTCCCGCCCCGGCAAGCCTACGCCCGCCCCGAAGGCGTCGTCCCGGCCGCGCGCACGCCACCGACCGGCGGCTACGCGCCCCGCCCCTATGGTTCAAGTGTGCGCGGCTATCAACAGGGTGCAGCCTTCAGCCCCCACGCCGATGACGAAGAACACGCGGGAAATCACACCGATACTAGCACAGCGGACGATGAGAGCCACGAAGTCCTCCCGCCGCCTCCGGCAGGGAAGTAGCATCGAGCGTGCGCTTGCGGCATATGGCGGCGCAGGCTGATGAAAAAACTCAACCGGGTCTAGTGGGGGGGGGGGGGGGGGGGGGGGGGGGGGGAGGAGGGGAGAGGAGACGCCAAAAAAAAAAAAAACAAAAAAAAAAAAAAAAA
>JBPCPB010000011.1:0-34088 GCA_050999735.1 Thermomicrobiales bacterium
GCCACAATCGGCGCGGCCATCGCCGGTGCCGTCACCGGCGCCTTCGGCGCCACCACCGCCTGCACGACCGGCGCCGCTGCCTGCGCAACAACCGGGGCAGCCGCCTTCGGCGTCGTCGCTGCATACGCCGTCACCGTGCTCGCCTGCTGCGGGGTGCTGGCATTCACCTCAAACGGGCGGTAGATGCCGCAGCCATTGAGGAAGAAGTTGCCGCAGTTCACCGTCGTCACGGTGTTGTTGGTGACGAGCGGGCCACCATTCTGGCAGAAGTAGCCCCGACCGACGACGAAGGCGACTTTGCCATCGCCGCAGAAGCGGTTGTCGTTGTACGTGAAGACACCACCGCCGACGTTGGTTGCGCCCGCCGGGAACGTGTTCCCGTTGAAGAAGCCACCGTTGAAGCCGTTGAACCCGTTCACGAAGTTCGCGTTGATACCGTTGAACCCGTTCACGAAGTTCCCATTGCCGATGAAGCCGCCACCGAGCGGGCAACCATACAGCCCATTGCAGGTGATGCCATTCGTCGTGCCCGGTGGGATGAAGCCGCCATTGACGAAGTTCGCGCCGATGAAGCCATTGCCGATTACGCCGCCGATCCCGTAGTCCGGGAAGACGGGATAGATGCGCTGCCCGGTCTGGGAATTGACATCAATCAGGTTGCCGCTCGCGTCGGTCACGACCGAGACGAACCCATACCGCGGATCGAAATAGCTGCTCAGCGCCGTGTTCGGCGGATAGCCGGTATTCGTGCCGCACGCCGTGTTGTAGACGCAGCCCCCGTTGCCATACGTCGTCGGCGCGGCTGCACCG
Source organism: Thermomicrobiales bacterium (assembly GCA_050999735.1). Lineage (GTDB taxonomy): Bacteria > Chloroflexota > Chloroflexia > Thermomicrobiales > JALYUS01 > JALYUS01. Next base: position 811 of record JBPCPB010000011.1, read on the forward strand.
ACCGATGCGCTTTGCATCAGCGCGAGAACGAGGAGTGCCATGCTTGCCACGCCGAGCACAACCCAGCGCAGGAGCGAACGTGACGCATCACGCGCCATCGCGACCGATGCGGTGCCTGCCGTCATCGGACAGGCGAGCGAAGAAACGTCATCCATGTGAGACCTCCGATGAAACCGAAAATAAGCCCAGTGGCCTTTGCGTGGCGATTATACCAGCCCCCAACCGGAAAATCCATAGCGTTCAAAAAGTCCTAAACGATACGGGGCATCGTCGCTGCCGCATTATCAGAGTGGTGCGTCGGAATCGGTGAACCCGCGCAACCGAGGATGCTGCAGCAGGCCGACGCTCATGACCGGTACCCGTCCGAGGCGAAGGCAAGAGTGAGAAGAATAATGAAGGCAGCAGCGACGATGATGAACACGGTATGGATGTACCCGACGATCAATCCAGCGAGCGCCAGACCGTTGCCTCGACTCCATCCTTGCGACCGCTGGATTTCCCGGCGTGCGATATGGCCGAAGATCACGCCGAGCAGCCGCCGACGAAGGGGATGAGAAACCAACCGGCGATGCTACAGACGAGGCTCGCGATCGCGAACCCGGAGGTCGGCGGGACACTCGTCGGCTGCCCATATGTCCGGGCATCGTATCCATAGGGAGGGACGGCATTCCCGTACGGCGGCGTGGCCGCCTGTGAGGGCAATGACTGGGGGCCGTAGCCCGGGTAGCCCGCGCCGGGAAATGCTGGTTGGCCTGGCGGTGGGTGGTCGGGTGGTTGCATGGCTCACTCCGTACGAATCCGTCTCACGACAACCGCCGAATCGCAACGGACATCCAACGATCGCGTGACACATCAGCGGCATCACTTTGTCTGGTCGCGCTGCTCCCACAATTGTTTCGTCAGTTCGGCATGGCCGAGATGCTCCTGCCCGTGGTCGGCGGTGTGGATGACGTAATGTGCGCGCATCGTCGGTCCACGCTGACTGGGAAGCATCTCGCTCATGTCCATCGCGTCAAGCCGTGCCAGTTGCTCATCTTTTTTCGCCTTCGCGTCTCTGAGGAGGCCGTGCAGTTCCTCTTTCGTCGCGGGATCGTTCCGTAACGAATATTCGTGGTCGTGTTTCAGGGTTTCACCGAGGGTCCGACTGAGCAGCACGTTCTGCACCGCCGTGACATGCCGAACGAGTTGCGCGACGGAGTTCGTCTCCTCATTGCCGGGCCGCCAGTTGAGCGCGTCTTCCGGCAGCGCGTCCACCACGTTCCCATACCGCTCCGCCTGCCCATCCAGCATCCGCTGCACCACGTCAACCATCGGTTTCATCTGTTTCCCCTTTTCTGCTCCAGAAAGCATACACCTATTCCCTAGACGCATCCCGCTCCCCTTCCGCGCGGGAAGGGGCCGGGGGTTAGGTTCCCCGCTGCTCCCACATCTGCCGCGTCAGGCAGGCATGGCCGTAATGCTCTTGTGTATGTTCGACTGCATGGATGAGACACATCGCGACCGTACGGCGATCGCCGTCCTGACCCACGCGACCATCACCGTAGGTTGTGGGATCAATCGCGCCGAGCGAAGCCGCGACCCGCTCGCTCGCGCGCCGGATCAGCGCTTCCGCCTCCGCCGCGCCTAACACGACATGGAACTCGGCGGCGCGATCCCGCTCGATCTCGACGCCACTCGCCCGCGCCGTCCACCACGGGGCCGATCCCCACGTATGCGCGACGAGCACGGCGATGGAATTCGTGTCTACTCCAGGTCGCCAGTTCATTGCCTCGTCGGAAAGGCCGTTGATGACGGCGAGAAACCCCTGTTCCTGCTCGCGGAATTTCTCTAGTGCGGCGGTGCAGATCGGGTCCATGCGCACTCTCCTCACTCATCAGCATCTGTCCAGCTAGGGTAGCAGGTATGTTCGTGTGTGTACATGCCCCGTGGGGAAGCCTTGGTAGCAACGGTGCCGACGCACTATTGTGAATGATCGTCGTCTCAGGATACGAGGCCGCGCCAGGTACCGGCGATCAGATAGGCGGCGGCGAGCAGTGCGTGTTCGCCCCAGCCATCCGCCCAGTGGCGTACCTCATCGGGCGTCATCTTCCGGCCGAGACCGTACGCGCGGCCCAGCATCGCCTGTACGCCGACATCGCCGACCGGCACGATATGACCGCGCCCCAGCGTCCGGCCGAGTGTCCAGTGCGCCGTCCACGGGCCGATGCCGCGCACGGAGGTGAGCGCAGCGATGGCATCCGCGTCGCCCAGATGCGAGAGGGCGGCGAGGTCGAGTGCGCCGGACGTGACCGCCGCCCCGAAGGCGCGTAGCGCCGCCGCCTTCTGCCGCGAGATGAGCAGCGGGCGCACCGCCTCCGGCGCAATCGTCGCGAGGATAGCAGGTGTCGGCAGCGCGTACCGCGTCGTGCCGCCGACGGTGAGGCGCGGGCCGTATGCCGCGATCAGCCGCGCCTTGCACTGGTACGCAAAAGGGAGCGAAATCTGCTGCGCGAGAATGTTGACGATCACCTCCTCGACGACATCGCTCTTGCGAAAGAGTCGCAGGCCGGGCAAGGCGCGCGTCAGCGGCCCGATCACTGGATCGTGCGCCGCGACGGCGAGAAAGGGCGTGATCGCGTCCGCCGCGCCGAGCATTCGCACCACATATCCTGTAAGCCGATCCAACAGAGCGGGTACGACCTGTGTGGGACCGGTGAAGGTGAGCAAGAGTCGCGGATCGGTCGGCGGGCCGCCCTGCCGCACCGCGACAGCGACGAATACGCCATCCACGGCGAAAAGGCGGCGATAGGTCGTGCTATTCCAACGGTTGAGGAGACGGGGAAAGCGGGCAAGCGCGACTGCGGTCAGATCGAGCGCATAGGGCGCGGGCGGCGTCAGCGTCGCTTGCCGTAGGATGGGCAAAGAGCCACGGTGGGAGAGGTTCTCCCACCCTTCATCGTCGGTGGGAAAACCCGCGTTACCGTCTGTTGCCATATGTGGCGCCGGCGGACGGAGCGGTCTCGCGCCGGTTGAGGCGGGCTTCGATGGCGCGGAGGTCAGGGTGGCGCGGATGGGCGAGCGCGGCGACCGTGAGCATCGAGCGCGCGCTGGCGCCGTGGCCCGCTTCGATCATCGCTGTCGCGAGGTCCGCATAACCGATGGGCGGCATCTCCCAGAAGCCGGGGATCGCGCCCCATTCGAGTTTGGGACTGAGCCAGACGGCGTGCTTAAACGCCCGTTGCGCCGCCGTGCGGTTACCGCTACTCGCCTGCCGCACCGCCTGCAGGGCGTATGCCCGCGCCACCTCTCGTTCGCCCTTCGGCACATGGACGCCCGCTTGCGCCCAGCGGGAGGAGACGGAGGGTGTCGTGGTCCGTGGCGCCATTGGGATAATTGGCATCTGCGTCGTCATGGCGAGATGCGGCGGGTCCGCAAGCCCCTTTTGCCACTCCTGCTTCATCTCGGCGAAAGTCCGGCGCACGGCGGCCCGGCGCGCGTAGACGCCGCCGCAGGCAATCGCCGCCAGCAGTCCAAGCATCGCGATCCGTATCATCAGCGTATTACCGGAACGATGGGTGATCGGCAACGTGATCGTTGTTGTTGCGTGGATAGTCGCGTGCGGATCGGCGCTGCCGATGCCCGTCAGCGTCAGCTTCTCCCCAGCTGTATCGGTTGGCGGCGTGGCGGGAAGAGCGGTGGCCGACAGGGACAAGGACATCGTGTCATTGCCGAGGGAGCGTGCGTGCATCATCGTTGCGTGTGGCTGAATCGCGTAGCCATAGGCGAGCAGATGCATCGCGTCGGTCCAGAAGGCATCGGCGGTCGTGCCGAGTTCGACGCTGAGCATCTGTCGGCCATTTTGCGAGGAGATTTCCACGAGCGTGTAGCCCGCATCGCCCGTCTGGCCCGTTTTGCCGCCGATCACGGAGGGATAGTGGCCGTCGTAGAGCAGCTTGTTCGTTGTATGGACGGTATGACCGAAGCCATCGTAGGTCACCGTCCCCGCGATGCGCATCAGGGTCGGATTCGCCGCGAAGGCCGCGCCGATCAGCGCGAGGTCGGCGGCACTCGTCAGGTGGCCGGGTTCATCGAGGCCGTGCGGGTTGACGAAGTGTGTCTCCTTCGTACCGAGCGTCTTTGCCTTCGCGTTCATCATGTCCACGAAATGCTGCACGCTTTGCGCGGGTGTCGTGTCGCCCGGTTGTGTGCCGACGGTGCGGGCAAGCGCGGTTGCGGCGTCGTTGCCGGAGGGAAGCAGCATGCCGTAGAGCAGCGCCTCGACCGTCAGCGTCTCGCCGCTCTCCAGCCCCATGCTCGATTCGCCGACGAGGTCGCTCTCCTGAACCGTCACTTTCGTATCGAGCGCCGCGCGATCAGCGACGACGAGCGCGGTCATCATCTTCGTGACGCTGGCGGGGGCGCGCTGGGCGTGGATGTCGTGCCCCCAGAGGATTGTCCCGCTCGACAGTTCGACGACCACCGCCGCGACCGCCGTCACGTCCGGTTCGGCGGGCGTCGCCGCGGCGCTTTCGCTCTCCGCACGGACCGTCAAAGGCATGAGGATAAGCGCGACGATTGCCCACCATGCCGCCCAACGCGGCACTGCGCGATGACCCATAGACCCCGATATCCTTCCCCTGTTCACGTCGCGCCCCGGCCGTGCGCGCGGAGAATCGCAAGGACGCGTTCGACCGGCAAACCCGGCACCCGATGGGTATCCCGGCCGGTCATCTCTTGATTGCCGAAAATCGCGTTGATGATCGCCTCCTCGGTCGCCTCGATGACGGCGGCGAAGAGTGACGAAATGAGCGGACCGTCCTCCGCGATGGCTTCGAGCGTCCGCACCGGACCCGGCGGGCGATGGAAGATGCGGTTCGCAGCGTGCGTGCCGAAGATCAGAGCGATGTCGCCGCTGGCGTGGCTCGCCGTCGCGCCCGTCCGCCCCAGGCCGAGCGCGGCGCGGCGCGCGAGGCGGCCAAGCTGCCGGGTGGTCGTCGGCGCATCGGTGGCGAGAACGATGATGATGCTTCCGTCGCCCGATTCCGCCGCCCATTCGCCCCGCGTCGCCGCTAATTCCCGCCCGACCGGCACGCCATCTATCCGCAGGTCATCCAACCGCCCCATGTTTGCGAGGACGAGCGCGCCAACAGTGTAGCGCGGATGAGGCGCCGGCAGCACGCGCGACGCCGTGCCAATGCCGCCTTTGACGCCGAAGGCGACCATCCCCGTTCCCGCGCCAACGCTTCCCTCCGCCACCGGGCCGTCCGCCGCGTCCGCAATCGCACGATGGACATGCTCCGCGCGGACGTGCCGCCCCTGAAGATCGTTCAGATGGCCGTCGTTGCATTCCAGCACGACCGGGTTGACGCTCGTTGTGCGGATGCCGATGGCAGGCTCGACGGTCAGCATATGGTCAATCAGCGCGTCCGCAACGCGGGGGACGTTGAGCGTATTGGTGAGTAGGACCGGCGTCTCGATTGCGCCGAGTTCGTCCACCTGCACGAGGCCGATAGACTTCCCGAAGCCGTTAATAATGTGGCTGGCGGCGGGCACATTCTCGCGGAAAAGGTTGCCCGCATGCGGCAGAATCGCCGTGACGCCCGTGCGCGCCGGTCCCTGACCGGGGATGAGCGCGCCATCGCCGAACGCCACAGTGCAATGCCCAACGCGCACGCCGGGAACATCGGTCAGCGCGTTCCACTGCCCGGTCTCCATCACGCCAATTGTCACGCCGCGCGCGCGGGCGCGTGCCGGCCCGTGTGCATCGTTTGCTTGCTGGTCCATCATGCATCCTCGCGGTTATGTCTACTCCGCATCGCATATCGTACACGAGTGTACGTACATATGCAAGACGAACAAGCGGTCTTTCGCAATTTTCCGTCTCTGGGAGCCATTTAGGACTGATCCGGAAACCTGATGGCGCGGGTGGGTATCTGATGACGTACTACCCGCGGATCATTGCTCGCCGCCTATGGCCGTGTCCGCTTCCTCCAGCGCGTCGGCGACCACTTCGGCGCCCCGCGCCCGGCCCGTCGTCCAGGCCACCGCCCACGCCGCACCGTCCATTTGTGTCCGCGCGGCGGCAAGCGCCCGCGTGTACAAGGCACACGCGGGCGGCGGCGAGTTCGAGGGCCAGCGGGAGCCCGTCGAGCCGACGGCAGAGCGCCGCCACGGCGGGGCGTCCGCGTCGGTGACGCGAAAGGACGGGGCAACGGCGATCGCGCGCTCCACATAGAGCGCGGGCGCGGCGTACCGGAGCAGCGCGGCGCGATCCGGGGTGTGCGCGACATCGGGCAGCGCCAGCGGCGGCAGGGGAAATCGGCGCTCCCCCGCGAGGCGCAACGGCGTTCGACTGGTCACGAGGACCCGCAGATGCGGACATCCCACCGTCAGCGCGGCGACGGTCGGCGCGGCCTCCACGACCTGCTCGAAGTTATCGAGCACCAGCAACAGGCGCAAACCCCGCAGATGCGCGATCAGGCAATCAAGGAGGGGCAGAGTGCTGGACTCCCGGAGGGCGAGCGCGTCCGCGAGCGTGGGCGCCACCAGGCCGGGATCGCGGAGCGCGGCCAGTGAGACGAAGCGCACGCCGTCGCGGGGAACCGCTCCGCGAGCGCATCCCCGACCGCGAGCGCCAGGACTGGACCTGAAAGCGGGCCAGTATATCCTCGGCTGCTTCATCTCCGGCGACGATCACATCCCGCACGTCGGCAAGGGTATGGTGTTGCCGCTGACGGTGACCATCCCGGCAGCGACGGTTCCCGCGCCAGCGGTTGTCGGCACGATCACGATGTCCGACTTCACCTTCGAGATGCCCACGACGCTACCCGCCGGGAAGAATTTGTATCGCGTGGTCAACCAGGGGCCGCAGATGCACGAGTGGAATCTCATCCAGCTCGCGCCCGGCAAGACCGTCGCGGACGTGAAAGCGTTCTTCGATCCCCCGCCATCCGGGCCACCCCCCGGGCCGCCGCCCGGCAAGCCGATTGGCGGGATGAACGGGCTGAGTAAGAGGCTTGCCGGGATCGCCATGCTGGAACTCAAACCGGGGGAGTACACAGCGATGTGCATCATCCCCGACCAGTCAAACCCGGACCACGCGTCGCACCTCCACCTCGGCATGATTAAGGGCTTTACCGTCAAGTAATCGGAAAAGGGCCGGGGGATAGGAAGAAGGCCAGCATCTCGGCGGTTCAAGGGCGGCGTTTGCGCCCGCGCTTTTCGCGATATTGTTCGGGCATCTCTTCCTCGCCCTGGCGCTCGACCCAGTTGCCGAGTTCCTTGTCAATCCAGTAGCCGAGGAGGGTGAAGAGGCCCGCGAAGAAGAGCGCGCCCGCCGCCGCAATCGCCGCGCCGGTGATCGCGTTGCCAGTGGTGCGGTTGAGATGGCCGCCGACGATGCCACCGAGCCAGCTCCCGGCGACGATGACCGCGATGCTGCCGCACAGCATCGCCAGCCACGGCCACCACGCCGGGCCGCGATGGCTCTCCGGCGGCCGGAGGTGCGCGAATTGGAGAAAAAAGAGCGAGCCGCGCGCCTCGAAGAAGGCGGCGACGAAGATCGCGAAGATGAGCAGGAAACTGACCAATCCGCCCAATGGCCCGACCGCGCCATACGCACCGAGCAGGCAGATCGCCGGGAAAGACCAACGCGCGACGCGGCGCGCCTCGACGGGGTCTCGCCACCATTGATTCATGATAGATTGGTAGCGTAGGCTTCAGCCTGCGTTCCACTCGCGGGCTGGAAAGCCTGCGCCGCGATACGGAGAGAGACGGCAGGCTGAAGCCTGCTCCACCGCTTCATGGCATCAGACCGAAGCGACGGGACGCATCGGCAGGCCCTGTGCGGCGAGATAGGCCTTTGCTTCCGCGAGGGTGAAGAAGGCGTCGTGGAAGATGCCCGCCGCGAGGACCGCGTGCGCGCCACCGATTGTCAGGGCGTCCGCGAGGTGTTGGAGCGTGCCCGCGCCGCCGGAGGCGATCACCGGCACGTCCACGGCGGAGGCGACTTGCGACGTGATGGCGAGATCGTAGCCGTCGCGCGTGCCGTCCGCGTCAATGCTGTTGAGGACAATTTCGCCCGCGCCGAGCGCGACGCCTCGTTTCGCCCACGCCAGCGCGTCCATGCCGGTGTGCCGCCGCCCGCCGTGTGTGACGACCTCCCAGAATGCGCCGTCCGGGCGGCGTTTCGCGTCAATCGAGAGGACGATGCACTGCGCGCCGAACCGCCGCGCGCCGTCCGCGATCAGGTGCGGGTTAGCAACGGCGGCGGAGTCGACCGAGACCTTGTCTGCCCCCGCCCGCAGGAGGCGCGCGATGTCGTCCGTCGTGCGGACGCCGCCGCCGACGGTAAGTGGGATGAAGACCTGCCGCGCCGTCGCCCGGACGACATCCATCATCGTCTCGCGGTCGTCACTGGAGGCGGTGATGTCATAGAACGTCAGTTCGTCCGCGCCCGCCGCATCGTAGCGAGCCGCCAGTTCGACCGGATCGCCCTGATCGCGGAGCGCCGCGAATTTCGTCCCCTTGACGACACGCCCCGCCGTCACATCGAGACAGGGAATAATCCGCCGCATCAGCGTCGTGGTCGGTGCCGCCGCTGCCATCGCCAAACCTCTTTCAAGAAGTTAAGAAGGATACAAGCACAGAGACCGCAGAGAACACAGAGGACACAGAGGAAATCCTTTTGTTTCTCTTCTCTGTGCTCTCTGTGTCCTCCGTACTGTATTCTCTCTTACGAACCCTGCCCGGTGGCGTAGTCGCGCTGATCGAGGGAGCGGAGGGATGGGCGCGGTAAGGTCGGTTCATCCATCGCGCCGTCACTGGTGACGATCCGGCGATTCAGTTCGATCACTTCCTCAAGTTCCTGCTGCACCTGCTTGAAGCGCGAGCGGACCTGCTGCTCCGACGCGCGTGTCAGTTCCTTGCGGACGTCGGCAATCCGCTGGCCAACCTCATCCACGCGGGTATTGATGAGGCTGATTCGGTGTGCGACATCGCGCAGGGCGTCGTCCGATAGATCTATGCGGCTGGCGAGGTAGGTGTCCCGCTCCTCGGCGGCGTGGCGCAGATCGCGATCCACGGCGTCACCTTGCTGGCGCACTTCTTCGAGCCGTTCGAGGACGAGGTCGTGCCGTTCGAGCGCCTGCTCATTGAAGGTGAGATAGACCTCTTCCTGCCGCACATCCACCGCCGCGAGATTGGTGATGCTGTTATGGAGCCGCCCGAATTCTTCGCCGACGCTCTTGAAGGCGGTTTCGACGGCGGCGATCCGCCGCAGCGATTCCTCCACGCGCGGCGGGATGACATCAATCCGCTGATCCACCTCGATGATGCGCCGCTTCGCCTCGCTATCCACGATGCGGATGGCGTCCTCAACGCGCTGGTAATCCCGTCGGGCCTGCGCCGCCTCGACACGCACTTCCTCAATGCTCTCCCGGAGGCCTTTCATGATCTCGATGAGCCGTTCCTGTTGCGCGAAGGAGCGGGTGATCTGCGCCTGCAAGTCGTCAAACCGGCGGTTCGTCACATCGGTCGTGTCGCGGCGCGCGCGCGTCTGCTCGATCAATTCGGCGGTCTGCGCTTGCAGGGTGCGGATCGCGCCGTGCGCCTCGCTAATCCCGCCGTGCATATCGGCGAGCGCGGCGCGGATACGATTTTCGTCGAGTTGCCGCGCCTGCGCGTATTGCACCTGGCTGCGGCGGTGATCGTCGAGGTCGGCGCGGACATCCGCGGCGACCACTTCGACATTCTTGACGATTTCATCGCTCCGCCCGCCGCGTGCCACTTGATCCCGCACGAGCGCGCGGAGTTCGTCTATTTGTTGCTGGAGGTTGTTAATCGTGATCGCGTCACGCCGCCGTCGCTCTTCATCGCGGGCGCGGGCATCTATCGCTTGCCGCGTATCCATCGCGCGGGGGTCACCTTGCCGTGGGTCGGGTTGCCGCATTTCCACTGGTATCCCTTCCGTCACGACGCCCCCGGCGCGGGTCCCGGATTCCGCGCTTGTCCATACGGTTCGTCGTACGCCCGTATTGTACTCTATGTTGCCATAACATCAACATACCTTGCCAGGAGGGTATTGTTACGGCAGGATTCCCCGTCTCTTCGCTCGCGCGTGACCGCTGTGATGGTCTATCATCTTCGGTAGTAGACAGTAGGTGGTAGACAGTAGACAGTAGTCAGTAGTCAGAAACGACAGACAATGCGCGGGGCGCTTCCGCTTTCAACTGACTACTGACTACTGTCTACTCAGGGGGGCACAATGACGCATGCATCGGGTGGCCGGACGATTACGAATGATGATCTCTTCGCTTTGCGCGTGATTGGCGAGTTCCAGGTTTCGCCGGACGGGTCGCGCGTCGTCTTTGTCGTCACACGGACGGATACGGAGCAGGATCGCACGGTCTCGAACCTCTGGCTCGTGGAGACGGCGGGCGGCGCGCCCCGACAACTCACGACCGCGTACGCCAACGACAGTGCGCCGCGCTGGTCGCCGGATGGCCGGACAGTCGCTTTCGTCTCGGATCGCGAAGAGCGCAAGGAACTCTGGCTGATCCCCGCCGACTTCGGTGAGGCGCGCCGCCTGACGCACGGATCAAGCGATGTCAGTCAGCCCGCGTGGTCGCCGGATGGGGAACGTCTCGTCTACGTCAGCAAGACCGACCGGCCCGCGAACGATGACCCGACGCATGCCCCAAAAGAGGGGAGCGACGTGCGGGTCATTACCCAACTCGGCTACAAGATGGATGGCGAGGGCTTCTGGGATGGCCGGTACACGCACCTTTTCACCGTTCCGATTACCGGCGGTGAGGCGACGCCACTGACTGACGGCCCGTGGAACGATGCGCAGCCCGCGTGGTCGCCGGACGGGTCGCGCATCGCCTTCGTCTCCCGCCGCACGCCCGACCGCGAGTGGACGAATGTCTCAGACCTCTACACAATCCCGGCGGAGGGCGGCGATGTGACGCAACTGACGAAGAGTGTCGGGCCGGTCGCCGCGCCCGCGTGGTCGCCAGACGGCATACGGCTCGCCTTTATCGGCCACGAACAGCCAGCGGAGACCGGCCCGACGACGCCGGATTGGGTCTGGACCGTCCCTGCCGATGGCGGCACGCCAACCGTTCTGGCGCGCGATTACGACCGCTCGGCGACGGGCGGCGTGATGGGCGACCTCGGCGCGGGCAACGGCCAGTATCCGATCCAATGGACGCCCGGCGGCACGGGCATCCTCTTCGCCACGGAAGATCGCGGCACGGCGATGGTCGCGCGCGTCGCGATGACGGGCGGTGTCGGCATCGTGCTCGGCTGCAACCGCAACTGCGCGGGCTTCCACGCGGCGGGCGATACACTCGTCGTGGTTGTTTCCAGCATGACGCTGCCTGGCGACCTCTTCGTCGCCAATCTCGACGGCACCAATGAGCGCCGCCTGACCGACATCAACAAGGACGCGCTTGCAGGCGTTATTCTGCCGGAGCCGGAGCACGTGCGTGTGCCGATTGCCGAGGGAATCGAAATGGACGGCTGGATATTGCACCCGCCCGATTTCGACGCGTCGCGGCAATACCCGCTGATCCTCGATATTCACGGCGGGCCGCGCGGGCAGTACGGCTCGTCGTTCATGCACTCCTTCCACCGCTATGCCGCCGAGGGGTACGTTGTGGCGTACTTCAACCCGCGCGGCAGCACCGGCTACGGGCAGGCGTTCACCTCCGCACTCACCGGCAACTGGGGTGATGTGGATGTCCACGATGTGATGGCGGGGCTTGAGTATGTGCTCCAACGGCCGTATTTGAGCGCGGAGCGCGTCGGCATCACGGGTGGCTCGTACGGCGGCTATCTGATGAACTTCCTGATCGGCGCGTACCCGGATCGTTGGAAGGCGGGCGTCACCGAGCGCAGCACGCTCAGCCGCATCTCGTCGTATGGCACGAGCGACATAATCTGGCGCGCGCTCGATTGGGAGTTCAAGGGGCCATACTGGGAGAACCGCGATTTCTATTGGGATCGCTCGCCCATCGCGCATGTCGAGAAGATCACGACGCCGCTGCTCATCATCCACAGCGAGAATGACCACCGCTGCACGATCAGCGAGGCGGAGCAGTTGTTTACCGTCCTGCGGCGGCTACGGCGCGATGTCGCTTTCGTCCGCTTCCCGAACGAGAGCCACGGTCTCTCCCGCTCCGGCAAACCCGCCCACCGCCGCGAACGATTGGAGCGCATCGTCGGCTGGTTCGACAAGTACCTAAATGGACTAAGGACTGAGGACTAAGGACTAAGCAGGACCGATCTCCACTTAGTCCTTAGTCCTCAGTCCTTAGTCCTTCCCATTGCGGCGAGGCCGAGCAGGAACTTGACGCCGTCCGCCGCCATGTACGCGCCGTGGACTTTGCGGTGCGCGGCGTAGCGCGGCTCGTCCGGGTCGCGGTTGACGAAATCCAACCCCTCCGCGAGGGCGCGCATCTTCGGCTGGAGGAAGATGAATTGCACCACTGTGAGCGCCCACATCGGCGTGACGAGAGCGGCGGTGCGCTTGCCGGCACTCGCATCCCGCGCGGCGAGGAGAGCCGTCGCGGCGGTGACGGTCGCGAGGCCGAGTTCGTAGCGGCTCCATGCCTGAAAAACCGACCGCCCGACCGCCGTGATCGCGTTGCGGTCGAGGCCGGGCGTCTTGAAGCGGGCGGGCGCGTCCACAAAATCAATCGCCGCCGTCCCCCCAACCCAAAGCCCGAGGCCGAGATTCCGCGCCGTTTTGATCGCGTTCATCTGTCTCGTATCCTTTCCCTGCGCGCACGCCGTTGTGCGCCGTATCAGGAGGATACCACCGCGAGTAGGATTGGGAAGGAATGGAGGAGATTGCGGAACCTGTTCGGAGAGGCGAGGCGCGAATCGCCCCTACGAACTACTCTCCGTGCCTACAATCGTGGCAATCGCGTCCGCCATCTGGTCGGTGGTCGCGCCGCTGCCGTGGACGGGTTCGAAGAGCGAGGGCGCGACGCCTTCGGGATTCAGGTTGCCGCTCGCCGCGACGCCGAGGCCGCCCGCCAGCGCCGCGCCAAGATCGGAAAGGATGTCGCCAAACAAATTCGTGCAGAGCAGCACGTCGAAATCCTGCGGGCGCAGCACCATCCGCGCCGCCGCCGCATCCACGTAGAACTTATCCAACTGCACGTCCGGGTACTCTGTGCCGACGGCCGCGATCACCTCGTCCCAGAGGGTATAGGCGTGGCGCATCGCGTTCGATTTCGTGATGTTCGCCAGCCGCTTGCGATTGGCGCGCCCGTTTCGAGCGACTTCCGCGCCGACCAGTCGAAATCCGTCATCGCCAATTGGAAGCCGCCGATCGCTCTCTCCACCGCGCGCAGGACGCGCACCGCTGCCGGGATCACTTCCTGCCCGATGCCGTCCATCGGCATGACCGCAATCCGATGTGTCCGCATCTGCTCGCTCCTCCCACGCTCCATCGCACCTCGCCCGGTGAGTATACAGGATGGAAGCCTTCGCATTCGGCGCTCCGCTCCGTGGAGGGAATGGCGATGGCGTGCGGGGACGTCCCCATATCGTTTCATCGCTTTCGTACGTTAGAGAGAGTGAACCGTCCGTTCATGCGCCGTGCTGGAGGAAGAGGGCATAGGGTAGACGGGTGTCGGGAGACCAGACGGCGATGGAAACAGGAGCAATGTGTGAGGTGGTAACAGCACGCGCGCGGCTAGATGCGGATGCGGCGCACATGATGGCATTCTGGCAGCGGGTACTGACATGGCGCGTCGCGCTCGGCGTGATCCTGCTGCTTGCCGTACTCGTGCGGATGCCCTTTCTGCATGTGCCGCTGATCACGGACGAAGGCGGCTACGCCTACACGACCCATTACGGCCTGAGCGGTAAGACGCTCTATCATCTGCTCTGGTTCGACCGCACGCAGGGCATCCTCTGGGTTTACCGCGTCATTTTCCAAACATTTGGGCGAAGCATCGTCGCGATCCGCCTCTTCGCCGCGCTGTACAACGCTGGCTCCGCGCTGCTCGTCTGGGTGATCGCCCGGCGGCTTGCGGATATGCGGACGGGCCTTCTTGCCGCCCTCCTTTTCGCGCTTTTCTCCGCCATGCCGCATGTGCAGGGATTCACTGCGAACGCCGAACTCTTCATGACTCTCCCCGCGCTCGCCAGTCTCGCATTCCTGCTACCCACCGAGCGGATACGGATGGCGCCGGATACGCATCTCTTCGCCCGCGAGAACGGCGCCGCGACACGACGCATCTTCTTGAGCGGCCTGTGCGCGGGCATCGCGGTCGTCATCAAACCGGCGGAGATCGCGGCGGTTGTCGTCGCCGCGCTCCTGCTCTTCCGCGCCGCGCGCCGGGAAGGGATGCCGTGGCGGGCACGACTGCGCAGGCAATCACTCCTCGGTGCGGGTGTGGTGATTGGCATTCTGCCCGCCGTGGTGGACGGCTTCGCGCGGGATGGGCGGGCGTATATCCAGCAGGTGCTCCTCTACCGGGGCGCGACGGAGTCCATCATCGCGCGCCATGCCTTTGAACGGCTTGCCCTTTCGGTTTGGAACAGCCTCGTCGTCGGTGGAGATGTGCTACCGCTCGTCATCCTCACCGCGCTCGCATTGACGGTCTATCGCGCGTCGCTTTCCGGGGACGCGCGGCGGCTCGCGCCACTCTGGTTCCTTGCCAGTTTCGGTGGCGTCGCGCTCGGCGGCAACTGGTTTACGCACTACTTCTTTCAGTTGCTTCCGCCGCTGGCAATCTACGCCGCGATCGGCGTCCGCGCGGCCTTCGTGCGGGGCGAGACAGCGCTCTGGCGTGTCCGCATCGCCACTGTTCTTAGCCTCAGTGTCATGCTGACCGCCGCCTACGCGGGGCGCTATTTCGTCGCGCAACCGGCGGAAATCGCGTGGGGCCTCTATCACGACCGCGCATACCAGGCACAGGGGCCGCTCGTAACATATCTGAAGGCGCACTCCCAGCCGAATGACCGCATCTACATCGCCTTCGAAGCGCCGGAGGTTTACTATTTGAGCGAGCGGCAGAGCGCCTTCCCCGTCGTCTGGCGGCAGCCAATCCTCAACGACCCCGCGACGTTCGATCGCCTGATCGCCACACTCGACACCCCCACGGGGCCGGAGTTCATCGTGGACCTCGACGCCCCGCATTTCCAACGCGCGCATGACCGCCTGCGACCGGTCCTTGAAGGCCGATACCGATTAGCGGCGGTCATCCAAGGCGTGCAGGTCTATCGGCGCGTCCCCTCCATCTGGAGTTATCCGTGGACGGAGAAGGTGGATCGGTGAGGAGTAACGAGTAACGCGGGGAAACGTCGCCCACGCTCTTCATTGCTTGCTACTCGATGTCGCCGGGTGGGCATCGTCGCGTGTGGTATAAGAACGATGTACTGTGACGGTCGCGCGATTTGTGCGACGGCTGTCATTCACTTCCCGGTAGTCAGAGATTTGTCCGATCAAGACCCTCCGGGCATCACGTTCACGCGCAGTGGTCGTGTGGGCGTTCGTGCATGAGCGCGCGAAAGAGGGAGGTCGCCCCCGCATGCCCGGAACACTGCACGGTCAGCCCGAGGAGGCAGGCGCGGTCGCAGTAGCGCCCCGTCCGAGTGCATTTACCGCGCTGCGGTATCGCGATTACCGCCTCCTCCTTGGTGGAGAGTTCGTCTCGACGCTCGGCAAGCAGATGCAGACCGTCGCGATCTCCTATCAGGTCTATCAGTTACATCATTCGGCGATTGAACTCGGCTTGCTTGGTCTCGTGCGTCTGCTGCCGGTGCTTCTGTTTTCGCTCGCGGGCGGCGTGATCGCCGATCAGGTGGATCGCCGCCGCTTGCTGCTCGTTACCCAACCGGCTCTGCTCTGCTGCTCGCTCGCCCTGATCCTGACGACAGCCACCGGGCACGCGAACATCGGCGTGATCTACCTGATTACGGCCCTCGCCGCGACCATCGGCACGGTGGATTCCCCGACGCGTCAGGCGCTCCTTCCCGGCCTCGTCCCGCGCGAGCACCTGCGCAATGCCCTCTCGTGGAGCATCACGACGGGGGAAGTCGCGACGATTGCCGGCCCCGCCCTCGGCGGGCTGGCCCTCGTCGCGGTCGGCATCGCGGGGACGTACGGCTTCGAGGCGCTCTCGTTTGTTGCGGTGATCGTGGCATTCGCCTGCATGCACGCGCGACTCGGCGCGGCAGCAGCCAGCGGGGCGGCCGGCTGGCGCGCGGCGGTTGAGGGGTTACGCTTCATTCGCGGCAACGATATCGTCCTCGCCATCATGTCGCTCGACTTCTTCGCGACCTTCTGGGGTAGCGCGACCGTCCTGCTTCCCGTCTTCGCGGACAAGATTCTCCATGTCGGCCCGACCGGGTTGGGCATCCTCTTCTCCGCGCCCGCTGTCGGCTCGGTGATCGGCGCGGTGGCAATGACGGCGGTGTCGCACCGCATCCGCAAGCCGGGATGGCCGCTCCTCGTCGCGGTCGCGGCGTACGGACTGGCCACCATCGGCTTCGGACTCTCGCGCTCAATGCCTCTCGCCCTCCTCTTCCTCGCCGGGACCGGGCTGGCGGACACGGTGAGCATGACCTTCCGGCATCAAATCCTCCAACTGCTGACGCCGGATGCGTTGCGCGGGCGGGCGTCGGCGGCGCATCAACTCTTCGCGGGAGGCGGGCCGCAACTCGGCCAGATGGAGGCGGGCGTCGTCGCCGCGCGGTTCAGCACGCCGTTTTCCGTTGTCTCCGGCGGCGTGGCGTGCATCGTCACGGTGGCAATCATCGCCTGGCTCGTCCCGGCGATCCGCCGCTACCACGCGCAAACATGAAAGGACCGAACCCCTGGCCCCTTCCCGCGAGGAAGGGGCCAGGGGTTCGGTTCCCCGCCGGGAGTATTCATCGTGCCCCGTTCGGATGTAGACTCGTCTCGTTCCTATCGAATGATCGCTGTGAGGGGAGGGCACGGATGACAACAATGGATTTCGAGGCCTATTTGCCGAGTGAGGCGAGTGCGGAGGAGCGGCGGGTCGCGCTAGCGAATCTCGCGCATTGGGAGGATGTGGCGGGTATCGCAATGGCGGTCGTCATGCCCGCGCCGACGCCCGCGCCGAATAGCCGGGCGGTGGTGGAGACGCTGAACGGCGACCCGCGCTGGATTCCCTGCGCGCAGGTCAATCCCAATGCGCCGGGTGCGATTGATGAGGTGCGTCACTCGGTGACACTCGGCTGCCGGATGCTCAAAGTGATGCCTGCCCTCTATAATGCGCCACCACTCGGCGCGGCGGTGCGGGCGTTGATGGATGTCGCGCGGGAGTCAGGCATCGTCGCCAATATCCATTCGACGGGCAATCACGGCGACCCGCTGGAGATCGGCGCGCTCGCCCGTCGCTATCCCGACGTACCGATCATCATGGATCACATGGGTTACCGCAACGACGGGCGCGCGGCCATCGCGGCGGCGGAGGATAACCCGAACATCTTTCTCGGTACGACGATCGCCGCCTTCGAGCCGAATTTCGTCGCCACCGCGATCAAGGCCGTCGGACCCGAACGGATCATCTTCGGCTCCAACCTGCCCGCCTGCTACCCGGACCTCGCCATGGAATCGCTCCGGCGCGGCAACTTTGGTCAGGAAGCCGAGACGCTGATCTTCGGCGGCAATCTTGCGCGGATGCTCAACATTCAGCAATGAGCAATGATACTCTTTCGCGATAGTGATGGCGTGATGCCGCGTAGGGGCGATGCTTGAATCGCCTTCCTTAGATCATCCGCATCTTCCCCTTAGCACCCAGCCATCGCGAGAGGGCGGTTCGAGCACCGCCCCTACGAAACAATGACAGCGCCCTCTATGACGACACGGCTACCGTGGTGCATTATCCCAGACGCCGATAGTGGTGTTGAGCGCCCAGACGAGCCCGCTCGATGGGTCATCAATCAGGACACCACGCGCGAAGAACTGCACTTTACCGGTGTAGGGCTGCTCGTCTGCCGTCGCGTCGCCGAGCGCCTGCTGGACGACGGCGTTCTCGCGCCACACCTTCCCGAAGCCGCGCTTCGGTAGGTAAGTGTTCGGGCGCGGGCCGGGCGTGAGATCGCCGTTCGGATCACCCTCATTCCATGTATCCGCGTAGACGGAGAGTTGCACGCCGGTCTTGCTGAGCACGTAAATGACGCGCGAACTCTTCATATAGAACATGTATCCATTTTCGAACGGTTGAAAGGTGAGTGTCTCGTCGTATGCCGTGCCGGTTGCCGTGCCGAGGGGAAAGACGCTGGAGTTCTTCGCGGTCAGATTGTTGACGCCCGTCGCGAAGAACGTGTCCGCGCCAGTGATCCCCACGGTCGTCACCATCGGCCGGGGCGGTGGGGCTGGCGCCGGGCTTGTCTGGGTGTAGCGCCACTGTGCGTAGTGCTGGCCGATATTGCCGAACTCGACGGCGAAGCCCGCCGGGTTACCGGGTGTGTAAGTCAGCACACGCCGCTCGAATGCTTGCACAAAGACGGGTCGCACAACGCCGCCGACCGCCAGTTGCGTCCCGAATGCCGGACTGATTGGAAATCCCAGAACGCTCTGCCACGGCAGCGGCAGGCCGTTCAGATAGTCCCAGAAGGCGCGCGGGACATATTGCCCGAATCGCCCGCCGGGATCGGTAATGTACTGGAGGAGCGCCAGTTGCGGATCGGTCGGGATGACATTCGACGGGGTGAACGCGCCATTCGCGTAGGTCGTCGTCAGGGCGCTATTGGCGATTTGCGGCGCGTGTTCCGGCAATTTTGCCAGATCGGCGTACGTCGGCCCCGCCTGCCCCGGATCGCCCGCCACGCCAATCGTCGCGGGCACGCGCTGCTCGAAGGCAGTGTCCCCGACCTGCACCCGGCCAGTCTTCAGTTCGACAGTGAGCAGGCCGTTCGTGACGGTGTTCGGGCCGGCCAGTTCCATCCGCGCCTTATCGAAATACTGGACGAGCCGCATGCCGCCCACCGCTTCCACGTATGGCTCCTGCATGCCGCCGCTGGCATTGGCGAGCGGCCCCCAGAAGTTCGGCGAATTCAGTTCGACCGATTCCCACTGGAAGCGAAAGACCGGCGCCGCGAAATCCGCCGCCGCATCCACCCCGCCTTCGATACCCCCGATCATTCCCGCAACCAGCATGCAAATGAGCAGGCTTCGTGTCGTTCGTGCCCTCATGGCCGCTCCTTCCCCTCGGGCTTCCGCATCACCGGCGTATGGTACTACGGCACGCAAAACAATTGCCACCTGACCCGAATACCGAGAGGGAATCGAACCGCCAAGAAGAGGGAGATAGCACAGAGACCACAGAGGACGCAGAGGGCACAGAGGAATCTTTCTGTTTCTCTTCTCTGTGCTCTCTGTGTTCTCCGTGTCCTCTGTGCTTGATGTTTCTCTTGGCGTCTTGGCGGTTCAATCGCTTTCAGGCCCAGGGTTCCGGGTCGGTGAGGGCATGGCGGAGGGTGTCGAGGGTGAGGTTGCCGCCGGAGAGGATGACGGCGACTTTTTTGCCCGCCAATTCGTCGCGCATCTTCATTGCTGCCGCCGTCGCCGCCGCGCCCGCCCCTTCCGCAAGCAGCCGCCCGGCGCGCAGGAGAAGCAGGATTGCCTGCCGCATCTCCTCCTCGGAGACGAGCACGACATCGTCCACGCCGGCGCGCATCGCGAAGGGGAGCGCGAACGCCTCGCGGGTCGCAAGCCCTTCCGCAAAGGTCTGCTGCGCGTCAAACGAGAGCATCCGCCCCGCACGCCACGATTCGTAGACTGCTGGCGCTCCTGCCGCCTGCACGCCGATCACGCGAATGGCTGGGTTGATCGCCTTCGTAACGACCGACGCGCCCGACACGCCGCTCCCGCCGCCGAGTGGAACGATCAGCACGTCGAGATCAGGTACCGCTTCAAGAATTTCCAAGGTATAGGTCGCGACTCCGGCGATCAGGAGCGGTTCGTTCGCGGGGTGGACGAAGCGCATTCCCGCCGCCGCCGCGCGCCGCTGCGCCTCGCCGAGGAATTCGCCGATGTCCTTGCCGTACAGGACGACGTCCGCGCCGAGGGCGCGCATCGCGCGCACTTTGTCGGGGTTCGCGGCTTCCGGCCCGTAGATGATCGCCCGCGCGCCGAAGAGCCGCGATGCGTAGGCGATGGACTGGCCGTGATTGCCCGTGCTCGCCGTGACGATGCCACGCGCCCGCTCTTCGTCGCTCATCTGCGCGAGCAGGTTGATGCCACCGCGCAGTTTGAACGCCCCGATCGGCGTCAGGCTCTCGCACTTTACGTAGACGGTGCAGCCGAGTTCTTCCTTGAGCAGCCAGGGTTCGATCAGCGGCGTCGGCGTGAAATAGGGCGCAATCGTCGCGCGCGCGACATAGACATCGTGGAGTGTCGGGATTTGCCACGGAACGTCCGCGCGCTCCGTTGCGATGGTTGATGCGGTACTGGTCATGATGTAATTCCTCGCTTGCTATCGGTCGCCTCACGGAGCGTCAGTGTAGCATAGGGATACTCGCCCCCGGTCACGACAGCGGCATGCGGAAGCGCCAGATCAGGACGGAGCCGACAAGGATGCCTCCAAACGCGCCGATGAATGGTGTGCCGGAAAAGAGAATCTGGCCACCCCGCTCGACACCGATCAGGCCGATCTTATGCAATGCCCAGCCGATACCGAACGCTGCCCAGAAGGGCCAGAGCAGCCCGACGCGAAGCATCCCTGACGGATCGAATGCAGGAGCCCCATGTTGCACCGAGAGTATGAGGGCGACCATTCCCCAAAAGAATCCGACTGCGGTACAGTATACAAGCAGCATGATCTCACCCGTGTCAAACTGCCACCAATGATCCTGCATGTCCCACTTTTCCTCGTGCCGCGCTGTCTTCGCTCAATCCAGCAGACCAGCGGCAGCCATCTCCTCTTTCAGGGCGCGGAGTGTGCGATATTTCTCGCGCAGGCCGGTAAGATATGCTGTCCACGCCTCGTACTGATCCATCCGGTCGTACAGATCGCGAATCTTGCCGAGGAATGCGGACGCGGTGCGGTAGTTCTCTCGTCCGCGCCGATCAATCAGGCGTTCGGCGTGCAGTTGGTAGATCTCCCGCGCGGCGAGTGGCCGATCCTGTTCGACGGCTTTCGCCACTTCGAGCGTCATCGGCGTTGTGTAGCCAACCGCGTAATATCCATAACTCAATGGTGCGTGCGGTCGCCGCAGCGTATCGAGTGCAAGCGTAACGGCCCGATCAATCTCGCCCTCGTCGAGGTAAATCATCAGCAACAGATCGGTGTACTGCGGTGCGGTCAGCATGTGAAGGAGCGTGGGCCGGATCGTTCCCCAGCGGTTGCATTGTGTCGCGAGGGCACGTACTTCCGCGTATTCGCCAAAGCCGGGGCGCATCCGGAAGAGCCGTTCCGCGAGCGCGAGGGCAGCATCGTCATCGCCACTCGTCTTGTAGTGCTCCTTGAGCCAGACGAGGATGCGGCTGTCCTGCGTCGTCTCGGATCGCTCCACCATTAGCCGTACGGCGATCTCTCCCTGTCCGTGCCGCGTGAAGACGTCGGCTAATTGCAGGAGGTCATAATCACTCGACCGTGCTGCCTCGTTGGTCGCTTCATCCGTGCGCCCCAGCGCGAGCAGCCGGTCTACGAGATCGAGGATGCGCCCGGTCTTGCGGCATATGCGCAAGAATCCTTCGTCGTCGAGCGTGTCCGCTTCCAGATCCAGCAGTAGCGCGCCGTACGCCCGTCGCTGATGCTCCATGACCGAATTCGTCCGCGATGGCAGGCGCTCGTTGATCCATTCGGCGATCAGCCGCTTCTCGTCGGCGGTCGTCTGGCGCGCGAGGATGTCCGGGATGCTTTCATCGAGGTCGAGATCACTCCATTCCATGCCAAAGACAAAGATGCCGAAGAGCGCCTCGACGATCTCTTCGCGCAGATCGGCGTGGTCCTGTTCACCCCTCAGACATTCCCCAAGTCCGGCGGCGCACATCCCGACGACATGGAGCAGAGAACCCTCCTCGTCCTCGAACGATTCGTACTGCTCCATGATCTCCGCCGCGACGCTCGCATAGAGTCCGGTCGCGGCTTCGTAATTGCCCTGGCGCAAGAAGGCGTCGCCGCTCGCGATCATTTCACGCAGATTCCAGCCGATGCCGATGTCGTCGCCCCATTGGTACGGCTGGCGGGCGAGCATCGTGGCGACCTGCCGCCGGTAGATTGCCGGATTAACCGGCGCGTGCCGTGCGTCGCTCTCCGGAATCACCAACAGGATGTCCAGGTCGGGATGGCGCTGGAGCATGCGCTTGATAAGGGAAATCAGGTCGGCTTTGTCGCGCCGTTCGAGCGCGACGTCCACATCTTCAAGCGCGACGAATGCTTCGGGATGCTCCAACCACGTCAACAACAGGGCGGCGACATGCTTGCAGTACCCTTCGTCGCCCACCGGGCACGAACACTCCGCACTGACGATCACCCGGACGTCGAATGTCACTTCCACCCGGTAGGGTTCTGGCATCGAGCCAACGCAGGACGCCTTCAGCGTCATGCCCTGCCTGCGGGCATTGATGATCGCGCCATCACGCGCATACTGCTGTCCGCGTTGCCAACTTTGTGGGTCGAAGCGGGCGCGAATTGTCTGCTCGCTCAGTTGGGGAATCGTCTCCATCGCGTGTTCCATCCTCTGGTGCGGATGCGTATGGATGGAGTGTACTACGGCTCATAGCGGTTTGATCGCGTAGCCCGCGTATTGGATCGGCGTCCGTTTGCCAATCGCCATCGGCAATCGCGCGCCGATCTCGGCATAGGTGATTGCACCGCGCTTCAGTTGGCGGAACGCCGCGATCGCGCGGAGAGGGCTGCCTTTCGGGTTGATGCCGACGATTTCGCGGCATTCCAGATCGTGCCGTGCCAGGGTCGCACGCAGTTCGTCCGGTGTGATAAACATCGCCCAATCGTGGAGGTTCGTCGTGATGATCCGCGTTTCCTTCCACTGCTGAAAGAGTTTGATGACAATCAATTTGCTGAGAAACGTCCGGTTGATCGTGTCAAAAAGATACACGCCACCCGGGGTAAGCACGCGCGCTGTCTCGGCGATCACCGTGTCGAGATCGTCCACATGCTCCAACACGTCGCAGCAACAGACGATGTCGAAGGTGGCGTCCGCGAAGGGAATTGCCTCGCCGAAGGCAACGCGATACGCGATCGCCAGACCGGCTTCCTTCGCATGCGCCGCTGCCTGCATGACCGTGGGTGCGGAGGGATCAATGCCCGTCACATCGCAGCCGAGTGTGGCAAATTCCTCCGCGAGGAAGCCGCCGCCACAGCCGATATCGAGTACGCGCGTGCCGTTTGGATCACTGTGTCGTTTGTTGATGAGCACATCGCGCATGTAGCCGAACCGGACGGGTGTGAGCGCGGAGAGCGTGAACAGGAACCGGGTCTCGTCTCGCCATGGCTCGGTATCGTAGATCGTGTTATCAACGGGCATATGGCCTCCTGATCGGTAATACCGACGCCTGACGATTGGCGCATGGAGTGTTATACTTTGCCTCGTGGCGTTTGTGACCTTCCGTAGTGCTATTTTTGGGGCATATGCACGAATAGTGTGCGAGCGGAGAAGAGCGTATGGCTGCGACGGTAGCGCTGTATCGCACGTCAATCGGCAAGAAAACGGTCATGGCGGTGACGGGGATCATCCTCTATATCTTTATGATCTTCCACATCTACGGCAACCTGAAAGTCTTCGAGGGTCGGGAGAAGTTCAACGCGTACAGCGATTATCTCCGCGTCGTCGGCAACCCGATCTTCTTCCGCACCGAACTCTTATGGATCATTCGCGTTATCCTGCTCGTTTCTGTCATCCTGCATATCGTTGCAGCAGTGCAACTGACGCAGCGGAGTGTCGCGAGTCGCCCGGTGCGCTACGTCAATAAAAAGGATACCGACGCGACGATTGCCTCACGCACGATGCGTTGGGGCGGCCTCGTCATCTTCTTCTTCATCATCTATCACATCCTCGACCTGACGTTGGGCACGGCTCATTCGGGCGCCTACCAGGAGGGCGATGTCTACGGCAACGTCGTCTCCGGTTTCAGCCATTGGTACGTCACCCTCTTCTACGTCCTGGCGATGATCGCGCTCGGCTTCCATCTCTATCATGGTGTCTGGAGTATGTTCCAGACGCTCGGCATCAACCGCCGCAAGTACAATCGGTTTTTCCGGGGCCTGGCGCTTGTCTCGGCGGTGCTGATCGCCGGGGGCGGCATCGTCGTCCCGGTCGCCGTCTTGACCGATATCGTCAGTTAGGAAAGCGAATTCGCGCTATGGCAACAATTGTCGCACCGCCCGCCGTTGATGTCAGCCGCCGCGCGCCGGGCGGGCGGGAGATCGTCCTCGACGCCAGGATTCCGTCCGAGCCAATTGAGCAGAAGTGGGAGAAGCATCAGTTCGAGATGAAACTGGTGAACCCGGCGACCAAGCGAAAGTTTACGGTGCTCATCGTCGGTTCCGGCCTCGCGGGCGGCTCCGCCACCGCGTCGCTGGCCGAACTCGGCTACCATGTCAAATGCTTCTGCTATCAGGATTCGCCGCGCCGCGCGCACAGCATCGCCGCGCAGGGCGGCATCAACGCCGCAAAGAACTACCGCAACGATGGCGATAGCGTCTCCCGCCTCTTTTACGACACGGTGAAAGGTGGGGACTTCCGCTCGCGCGAGGCGAATGTCTACCGGCTGTCGCAGATCAGCGTCAACATCATTGACCAGTGCGTTGCGCAGGGCGTTCCCTTCGCGCGCGAGTATGGCGGCCTGCTCGACAACCGCTCCTTCGGCGGCGCGCAAGTCTCGCGCACCTTCTATGCGCGCGGCCAGACGGGGCAGCAACTGCTGCTCGGCGCGTACTCGGCGCTCTCGCGGCAGATCGGCCTCGGCAATGTCGAGATGTATCCGCGCCACGAGATGCTCGACCTCGTCGTTGTGGACGGCGCGGCGCGGGGTATCATCGCGCGCGACCTCGTGACGGGCGAAATCACGCCGTACGTCGCCGATGTGGTCGTGCTGGCCTCCGGTGGGTACGGGAATGTCTATTACCTCTCGACGAATGCGAAGGGGTGCAACGTCACGGCGGACTGGCGGGCATACAAACGCGGCGCATTGTTCGCGAACCCCTGCTATACGCAGATTCACCCGACCTGCATCCCCGTTTCGGGCGATCACCAATCGAAACTGACGCTGATGAGCGAGTCGCTCCGCAACGACGGGCGCGTCTGGGTGCCGACGCAGGCGGGTGATGCACGACCGCCCGCGATGATCCCCGAGAGCGAGCGCGATTACTTCCTCGAACGGAAATATCCGAGTTTCGGCAACCTCGTCCCGCGCGATGTCGCGAGCCGCAACGCGAAGGAAGTCTGCGACGAGGGACGCGGCGTTGGGCCAGGCGGGCGCGGTGTCTACCTCGACTTCGCGGACGCGATTAAGCGGCTGGGGCGGCGGGTGATCGAGGAGCGGTACGGCAACCTCTTCGATATGTATAACAAGATTACCGGCGAGAACTCCTACGAAGCGCCGATGCGTATCTACCCCGCCATCCACTACACGATGGGTGGCCTCTGGGTGGATTACAACCTGATGAGCACGATCCCCGGTCTCTTTGTCGGCGGCGAGGCGAACTTCTCCGACCACGGCGCGAACCGCCTCGGCGCGAGCGCCCTGATGCAGGGCCTCGCGGACGGCTACTTCATCCTCCCCTACACAATCGGCGACTACCTTGCCAACGCGAAACTGTCGAAGGTGGAGACGACCCACCCCGCCTTCGCGGAGTCTGCGGGCGAGGTCAATACCCGCGTCAAGCGGCTCCTCGGCATCCATGGCAATCGGACGGTAGATTCCTTCCATCGCGAACTCGGCCATATTATGTGGGACTACTGTGGCATGGCGCGCAACGACGCGGGATTGCGCCACGCGCTCGCCCAAATCCCGCAACTGCGCGAGGAGTTCTGGCAGAACGTCAACGTGATGGGCGAGAACGCGGAACTGAATCAGTCGCTCGAAAAGGCGGGGCGCGTCGCGGACTTCCTCGAACTCGGTGAACTGATCTGCACGGACGCCCTCAACCGCACCGAATCGTGCGGCGGCCACTTCCGCGAGGAGAGCCAGACGGCAGACGGCGAAGCCTTGCGCGATGACGCGCATTTCTCGCATGTTTCGGCGTGGGAATACACCGGCGTCGGTAACACCCCCGCGCTGCACACGGAACCCCTCGAATTCGAGTATGTTCACCCCTCACAACGGAGCTACGTGTAATGGCAACGCTCGCAGCACGGGGAATCAGTACCGCACACGACGGTCATGCCGAACGCACGCTGAACCTCACCCTTCAGGTCTGGCGGCAAAAGAACGCCACCAGTTCCGGTAAGATGGTCACCTACGCGGCGACGGACATCAGCAGAGACATGTCTTTTTTGGAGATGCTCGATGTCGTCAATGAGGTGCTGATCGCGCGCGGCGAGGAGCCAATCGCCTTCGATAACGACTGCCGCGAGGGTATCTGCGGCACCTGCGGATTTATGATCAACGGCGTCGCGCATGGCCCCGAATCCGGCACGACGGTCTGCCAGCTACATATGCGCCACTTCCGCGACGGTGAAACGATTACGATTGAGCCGTGGCGGGCGCGTGCCTTCCCGGTCATCAAGGACCTCATCGTGGATCGCAGCTCCTTCGACCGGATTATCCAGATGGGCGGCTACATCACCGCCCCAACGGGCGGCGCGCAAGACGCCAATGCGATCCTCGTCCCGAAGGCGGACGCCGATGTCGCATTCGATTCCGCCGCCTGCATCGGTTGCGGCGCGTGCGTGGCGATGTGCCCGAATGCCTCAGCGATGCTCTTCACCGCCGCGAAAATCTCGCACCTCGGCCATCTGCCACAGGGTCAGCCGGAGCGCGACGACCGCGTGCTGCGGATGGTCGAGCAGATGGATGTCGAGGGCTTCGGCGCCTGCACGAACATCGGCGAGTGCGCCGCTGTCTGCCCGAAGGAGATCCCGATGGACGTCATCTCCTTCATGAACCGCGACCTCCTCCGCGCCACCCGCCGCAAAGACCGCGAGGCGAAGACGAGCGACGAGTAACGAAGAGTGGCGTAAGGGATGGGAAGAATCGGCGACGCGGCAGAACGGCAAGGCTATGCGGTCGTAGCTCAACCCATGTTACGGTTGGCCGCCCGTATCCCGGAATCGCTCATTTGTGAAACGCTTGTGAGGCATTTCAAAACCCTCTTTTGCCAAGGTGTATACTAATCTTCAACAGACTCATCTGTGTGGAGCAATGTTGGTGATCGTCCCACTGCCCATGTACGGAGAGCGCATCACATGGCACGGTACATCGTAGGGCGTATCCTCTGGATCGTCCCGACCCTCTTCGCGATGTCCCTGACGCTCTTTCTGCTCATGCATGCTACGCCGGGCAGCCCCTTCCAACTCGAGAAAGCCAGCCCCGCGTACATCAGGAATCTGAACCATCAATACGGGCTCGACAAGCCATTGCCGCTGCAATACCTCATCTGGATCGGAAATGTTCTTCACGGCCAATTCGGCTACAGCGCCGTCTCTCGGATACACACCGTGCAGAGCCTGATCTTACAGCAGCTTCCGATCAGCCTCGAAGTCGGTTTTCTCGCCACTGTCCTCTCCTTTGTGGTCGGCATCACCCTTGGTGTGATCGCTGCCGTGCATCAGAATGAGCCGCTGGATTACCTGATTACGCTGCTCACGATCCTCGGCGCGAGCCTCCCAAGCTTCGTCGCGGCCTTTCTGTTGCTCTACGTCGTCATCATCGTCCTCCCGGACACACTCCATCTCCATCTCGGCTTCACGACGCTCTGGACCGGCACGCCACGAGATTATTTCTTGCCGGTGATCGCGCTCTCGATCCATCCGATCGCGACGATCGCCAGTTACACACGCACGAGCATGTTGGATGCGCTCCATGGAGATTACGTCCGCACGGCGCGAGCGAAGGGGGTGCGCGAGCACCGGGTGATCGGGCTGCATGTGACGAGAAACGCCTTGATGCCTGCGATCACGCTGATCGGCCCGATCTTTGCGGGAGTCGCGACGGGGAGCCTCGTGGTCGAGGTGGCCTTCGACATGCCGGGGATCGGCAAGTTCTTCGTGGCCAGCCTGCTGAATCAGGACTATCCGATGATCATGGCGATCTTTTTGCTGCTTGGCACGCTGCTGACGGTCATGAGCCTGATCTGTGACGTGGCATATGGCTTCATTGATCCGCGTGTGCGCTTTGCCAGACGCTCGTAAAGCCTGTTGTCTCATCTGTGTCGCGAAAAGAACACTTAGAGCGAAGCCGCGAGACTTTTCCCCGGCAAACATTTCCCATCATCCGAGTCTCACAATGCGCCATTTGCGCTCTGAGATCATGTCAGGGAAACGGTCGAATCCAGTCACAACCCGATAGACCGCTGCTGGCTTCGCCACTTTTGCTATACTTCCTTGTAGTGCGATCCGCGAGAGGAGGGTTCTCATGGTGCGAGAGCAGATACAAGCACGGACAATCGACCGTAACCCGCGTATTCCCTTCGGTGAACCAACCATTGAGGGAACGCGTACCTCTGTCCGCACGATTGTCTTAGCGCAATACATGTTCGGCAGCGCGGAGCGCGTTCAAGAACAGTTGCCAACGCTGCGTATACCGGACATTGGGGCGGCGCTCAATTACTACCAGAGCCGTCGCGATGAGATCAATGCGTACATCGCGGAGAACAACGAGGGCGAAGACATCCCGTACGAGCGGCTGTAGTGTTCCCGGCGCTCTATCTTGACGAATGCGTGTTCCTCGACACCGCACTGCTCCTCAGCGCGCGGCATCACCGTCGTCACCGCCCAATCGGTTGGCATGGCTTCGGCCAGTGATGAAGCGCAACCCGAGTGGGACGTTCGCTATGCTATTCTACGCATGGAGCAGGATGCACACTGATCCCAATGGGGAGACCATGCAGACGCGCGTACCAGCGACGACGATCACGATTCGACCCATCCATGATCCGGCAGAACTACGCGCCTGCCAGGATGTCCAGCGGCGCACCTGGGGGATCACGGAGGATGGCTATCTCGTGCCGGTGGCGACACTCGCGGCGGCGAGCGCCTATGGTGGCCTCGTGCTCGGCGCGTTCGATGGCGACCGGCTCGTCGGCTTCTCCTTCGCCTTTCGCGGCGTGCTGGATCGGACGCCGATCCTCTATTCGCAACTGACAGGCGTCCTGCCCGAAGCGCAGGGCGGCGGCACCGGGCGGCGGATCAAGCAGTGGCAGCGGACGTGGGCGCGCGAGCAGGGGTTGCCGCTCGTCGCGTGGGCCTTTGACCCGTTGCAGGCGATGAATGCCCACTACAACCTCGTCGCCCTCGGCGCAATTGCCACGCACTACCACCCCAATTTCTACGGCCTGCGTGAGGATGCCCT
Source organism: Thermomicrobiales bacterium (assembly GCA_050999735.1). GTDB lineage: Bacteria > Chloroflexota > Chloroflexia > Thermomicrobiales > JALYUS01 > JALYUS01. The sequence goes on from JBPCPB010000011.1 coordinate 30,260, forward strand.
CAACCCCGGCTTGCCGACGGATCGCCTCCTCTGCGTCTGGCCGACCGCCGATCCGCTCCCCGCGAAACCGGCTGTTTCCGAAAGCGATCTCTTCACGATTGTCCGAACGCGACAAATGCGTAATGGACTCCTCGCGCCCGACCCACGCGAGCGCGAATGGGCGCGGTTTGTCGCGATTGATATTCCGCCGGATCTGCGCCCGCTGCGCGAGCAAGAGCCAGATGTGATCAATCTTTGGCAGAGTGCGGTTCGCCATGCATTCGAGGAAGCGTTCGCGCAGGGTTATCGCGCCGTCACCTTCCACCGCCGCGATAGTCGCGCCTGGTATGTCCTCACGAAGGAGTAAGCCGTCATGCGTATCACCCGCGTTGATCTGTTGCATGTCCGCATGGAACTCGTGCGCGGCTTCGAGACGAGTTCGCATCGCAAAAACGACCTGAATCATATCCTCGTTCGCGTTCATGATGATGCGGGGCATGTCGGGTGGGGCGAATGCGCCGTGCCGACCGATCCGTACTACTGCCCGGAGACGACCGAGACGGCATGGTCCATCCTGCGCGACTTTATGGCTTCGACGGTGATCGGACAGGAGATCGGGTCGCCGGAGGAATTGCTGGCGCGGTACGCGAAGGTGCGCGGCAACAACTTCGCCCGCTCCGGGCTGGAGATGGCGTACTGGGCGCTGCTTGCGACCGTCGAAGATCAGCCGCTGGCCCGCATGCTCGGCGCAACGCGGCCCGCCATTGTCTCCGGCGTCTCCCTCGGCATCGAGCGAGATGTCGCGCGGCTGCTCGATGTCGTCGGCGAGTTCGTCGCGCAAGGCTATCCGCGCGTCAAACTGAAGATCGCGCCGGGCTGGGACCTGATCCCCGTGGCGGCGGTGCGCGAGCGGTGGCCCGATCTCCCCGTACAAGTGGACGCGAACAGCGCCTACACCCTCGATCAAATCTCCCAAATCAAGGAACTGGACCGTTTCGGCCTCCTGATGATCGAGCAGCCGCTCGGCCACGATGACATCGTGGATCACGCCCGCATTCAGGCGGCGCTCGATACGCCGATCTGCCTCGACGAATCCATTCACACGGCGGAGGATGCCCGCAAGGCGCTCGACCTCAACGCCGGGCGGATCATCAATATCAAGACGAGCCGCCTCGGTGGATTGCTCGAAGCGAAGAAAACGCATGATCTCTGCTACGCGCGCGGCATCCCCGTCTGGTGCGGCGGCATGCACGAGTACGGCGTCGGGCGGGCGGCGAACGTGGCGATTGCCGCACTCCCCGGCTTTACGCTGCCCGGCGATGTCTCCGGCTCCGACAAATATTACGCGCGGGACATCACGACCGTGCCAATCCTCGCCACGGACGGCGCGATCCCTGTCCCGACGACGCCCGGCCTCGGCTATGACGTGGACGAGGAATACGTCCGCGCCCAGACCATCTGTGCTCTCTCCCGCTCTGCTGGCGCCGATATCTGGCAGAACGGCAACGCGGCATGGGCGGGATGAAAGCGTGAAGCGCATGCTGCCCAGAGGGCACCCGCGCAGAGGACACAGAGAACGCAGAGAAGGAAGAAATACAATTCCTCTCTTCCCCCTCTGTGTCCTCTGTGATCTCCGTGCGGGCGCCCTCTGGGCAGCATGCGCTTTGTTTGTCGTTTTCCTTGTCGCGTGCGGGGGCGGGAGAGGAACGCCGACACCGGTGGCGCTGACGGCGCAGCAGACGGCGCTGGCGCAACTGACTGCCGTACCGGGCACGCCGACCATACACGGGCCAACGGTTGTGCCCACACGCCCCGTGGTGACCGTGACCGCCCAACTGTCCACCACGCGTGCGATACCGACACCGGGCAGCAACACGACCGCCATACCTGTACCGGTGATAGAGACGCCGGGGTTGAAGCCGCTCGCGGGCGGCACGACATATACGAACCCGGCGAAGACCTACCGGATTACGCTTCCGCCAGACTGGACACCGCCCGCACCCGATCCCGCAACGCCCGGCCGCATCGTCGCACGCGCGCCGAATGATGCCGCGACCCTGACAATCGAAGAAGGGCCGACGCCGGACAATTGGACGCGGCTCGCGCCCCCCGCCATCGCTGGGATGCTCGATGCGTCGTATCGGCAGGATGCACCGGGCAGCACGCTGCAAAACGTGGCGCTGACCGGCATCCGTGGCGCCAATGATGCCGGGGCGCCGACCTACGCGCTCACCTATCTGAGCAACACGGGCGGTTCCCCTGCGACGGTGGAGCGGTTCGTCACGCTCACCTTTGCGGGCGCGATCGCCATTACTGCGATTGCCGCGCCCGATGTGGCGCGCGCGATGCGCCCGATGGTGGAAGGGATCGTCGGCTCACTCGTGCCGCTCAAACTCGATGCGCCAACGCCCGCCGCGCTCGCCCCGCCGACCGGAAATGGCGCGGTCACGCGTACGCCATCCGGCCTCGGCATCGTTTTGCCGGACGGCTGGGCGACCATCGCGCCGCCCGCTATGCCGCCGGGTGTCGAGTTCGCCGCTCAGAGCGCGACGGGCGAGCAGCGTGTCCGCGTCGTCCACAAGCAAATCACAGACAGTACGAAACTGAACGACTTCGCTGCCACCGTCGCGGACGAACTGAAGGCGACGACCGAGAATTATGAAGTTGACGCGGAAGGGACAAATACCATCGGTGGCGCGCGGGCCGTGCGGAACCTCTATCGCGCCACGATCGGCGGCAAGGAAGTTGTCGGGCAGAGCGTCGCGCTCATTAAAGGCAGCAATGGCTACGTCGTCAGCGTCGAGGCGCCCGCCGCACAGTACGATGCGAATCCGGACGATACGCAGGCGCTCTTTGATCGTGTCGAAAGCAGTGTTGTGCTCCCCTGACACTATCGGCGTAAGGAGGTTTCGCCATGGCGGAGGATCGCTATTCTCAATCGGTGAGCGCGCACTACACATCGGGCGACCTCGGGGAACGGATACTGACCGGACTGCGCGCCGCCGGGAAGGACCCCGAGGCGCTCACACTTGACGATCTCACGCCCGTTGATCAGTTCCATCTCGGTGGCAAATCCGCGACGCTCGAACTGTTGCGGCGGACGGACATCCAGCGCGGCATGCGTCTTCTCGATGTCGGTGGCGGTTTGGGCGGGCCAGCGCGCGTGATCGCCGATCACACAGACTGCACGGTAATGGTGCTGGATCTCTCGGAGGAGTTCTGCCAGGTTGGGGCAATGCTCACCGCACGCGTTGGCATGAGCGACCGTGTCACCTTCCAGCACGGCAGCGCGCTCGACATGCCGTTCCCGGGTGAGGAGTTCGACGCAGTCTGGACGCAGCATTCCACGATGAATATCGTGGAGAAAGAGCGACTGTATCGCGAGATTCACCGTGTGCTACGCCCGCGTGGCCGCCTTGCCATGCACGAAAACATGGCAGGGCCGGTGCAACCGATCCATTTCCCGGTCCCGTGGGCGCGCGACCCCGCGATCAGTTTCTTACGTTCATCAGAAGAAACGCGCAAACTGCTCGCGGAAACGGGGTTCCGTGAGATCGAATGGGTAGACGACAATGAGAAGATCATTGCCGCTTTGCAGCGACAGGCCTCCATCATGGCACTGAATGGACCACCGCCGCTTGGGATTCAACTGCTGATGGGGATGGAATTCCCTACGATGGTGGTGAATGTCGAGCGCAACCTTCAGGAGAATCGCCTCACCATCATTCAGGGTGTCTTCGAACGAATCTGATACCGTTTCACGATAGAAATGGCGCGATGCCTGCGTAGGGGAGGGTCGGGGGGCGGCCTCTCCCATACCCACCCCCCAATACATTGCGAAGCTTGTTGC
>JBPCPB010000053.1:0-20935 GCA_050999735.1 Thermomicrobiales bacterium
CCTTTGCCTCAAGGCAAAGGAGAGGGGGCCGGGGGGTGAGGTTTCATGAGCACGGTTTCGATCTGGCAGGACACGTCCATCTGGCCCGCCCTACCCCACCGGCGCGAGGAGGCGGATGTCTGCATCATCGGCGCGGGGATCGTCGGCAGCACGCTCGCACATTTTCTGGGGCAGGCGGGGAAGTCGGTCATTGTGCTGGAGGCGCGGGATGTCGCGCTCGGCGCGTCGGGGCGGAACGCGGGGCATGTCTCGGCACACGGGAAGGCGGGCTACCACACAGCGGTCGAGCAGTTCGGGCGTGCGGCGGTCAAGGAGGCGCGCGATCTCGGCTTCCGCAACCGGGCGATTGTCAAAGGATTCCTCGATGCCTACGGCGTCTGGTACGAGCAGCCGGGCAGCCTTACCCTCGCCTGGGATGCACAGGAAGCGAAGGAACTGGAAGCCTCGGCGCATGCTTTGATCGCCGACGGCTACGACGTGGAGTGGTACGACACGGACCCAACGGGGCGCGGCTTCTTCGGCGCGATTGGTCAGGCGGGCGACATTGCTACCCAATCGTACTGGCTGACGACGCAAGTGATGGCGCACAGCGGCGCGACGGTGATCCCGAACTGCGCCGTGCGGAAGATCGAACAAGAGGGCGGGATTGTTACCGTCCACGGCCAGCGGGCGACGGTCCGCGCGCCGATGGTCTGCCTCTGCACGAACGCCTACTCGCGCACGCTGCACCCATACTTTGCGGACAAGGTCTTCCCGACGCGTGGCCAGATGCTCGCGACCGCTCCGACGACACGCTTCATGGAGCGGACGATGGGTTGCGAGTGGGGGTACGAATATTTCCGCCAACTGCCTGATGGCCGCTTCCTGATCGGTGGCTGGCGCAATCGCTTCGTCGAGGAGGAAATCGGCTACAACGATTCCGAGACGACGCCGCATCTGCAGGCGGGCCTCGAATCCTTCCTGCACAAATACTTCCCGGAACTGGACGGCCTGCCGATTGAGCATCGCTGGAGCGGCATCATGGGCTTCACAGCGGACGAGATGCCGCTCGTCGGGCGGTTGCCGGACATGCCGAATGTCTATTTCGCCGTCGGTTTCACTGGCGGTGGCATGGGCATCGGCCCCGCCACCGCCGAGCGCACCGCCGAATTCATGCTCTCTGGCACGCATCCCGGTGTCTTCAGCGCCGACCGCCTGACCGCTGTGATGCGGTGATGACAGCAATTTCTTCCGAGAAGAGGCCGGGATGAAACTCACGTATGACCCACGATACAACATCGCATACCTCGCGTTTCAGGAGAAAACCGCTCAGGTAGAGACGATTCATGTGAGCGATCAGGTAAATATTGATCTCGCTCCGGACGGAACCCTATACGGCATCGAACTGCTCAACGCGAATGAGCAATTGCGGATAGAAACCGACCCCACCCTGCGTGTCCTGGATGAGGCACGGGGTCAAGCATCCGAACTGCCGGAGGCGATTTTCTTTCGTACGGGCGATGCTTGAATCGCCCTCTCGCGGTGGCAGGATGCTCCGGGAGAGGTTCGGATGCTCCGGGAGGGCGATTCAAGCATCGCCCGTACGGATGGGAAGGTACGGCGGTTTTTCAGCGAATCCTTATCACCCATTCAGGGGAAATTCAGGAAGGGCGATGATACTGTGCGCGGACGAGATCGGGGATGGTCCGCGGTGACGGTCGAACGGATAACAGGAAGCCGCACCCACCTGCCACACACCCGGAGCCATTGGCCGCTCCCGATCCGTCTTTTTTCATGCCCGTCATCCTTTTGACCGTGAGAGAGGGTGATCGTTCGATGTCTGCCCCGGTGCATGCACGCGCGCGGATCGCGCTTGTGCTCATTTTCACCTGCTCGCTCTTCCTCGCGCTCCCGGCCGCCCCGACCGGCGCGGGGCCGCTCGATGCCGAGACGGAACTGAAGATCGTCAAGGCCGCGTACGATACCCTCCGCAGGAATCTCTACACCGAGCCGGACACCGTCGCGCTCCTCACCAACGCGCAGCAGGAGGCGCAAAAGGCGCTCGATCAGTCGCTGCCGCTCGACGCGCTCGATGGCAAGAATGCCGACGACCAATGGGAAGTCTTCGCGCAAAATGTTCGCACGATGATCGGGCAATCGAGCGTTCTCACCCTCGCGCCGGGCGATCTCGCGCACCGGCTCATCATGAACATGGCGAAGACGGTCAACGACCGGCACACCTACTTCATCCCGGCGAAGCAGGCCGATGACGAGCGGCGCGCGTTGGCGGGGGATTCGAGCATCACGAACTTCGGCTTCGTCTCCATCCCCATCAACCACGACATTTACGTCCGGCAGGTGATCCCGAACAGTTCGGTGGACGAGGCGGGTCTGCGCTACGGCGATCATGTACTCGCCCTCAATGGGCAGGCGGTTAACAGCGATACCCGCGCGGCGCTGTTCGCCAATCCGCAAGAGGGACAGACCGACATGATGACCGTGCAGCACGCAGGAGACGCAAACCCGACCGATCTGACGGTGCATATCCATCGCTATACGCAACTCTCGCTCGTTTCGCGCGTGCTGGATGGACATATCGGCTACATCCAGACCTTCGAGTTCTACGACAGCATCCCGCAGGAACTCGACACCGCGCTGGCGAACCTCCACGCGCAGAATGTGGACAGCATCATTGTTGACCTGCGCGGCAACCGGGGCGGCGTCAATGTGGATCATGTCATGGGCCGCTTCCTGAAATCCGGCACCGAACTTGGCACCTCAAAAGGACGGCGGGTTAATAGGCGGCAGACCGCGCAGTCCGACGGCAAGGCGCGCGAGACGCTGCCAATCACCGTGCTCGTGGACGATGCCAGCGGCTCCGCGAGCGAGATCGCCGCGCTCGCTTTCGAGGAGAATGGGGCGGGTACGGTGATCGGGACGAAAACCGCTGGCGCGGTCGGCAGCACGGCACGCTTCGAACTCGGCGACGGCAGCGAACTCTCCGTCACCGTCGCGGTCTACGTTTCCGCGAAAGGTGCATCGCTGAATGGCATTGGTGTCTCGCCGGACATTACCGTGGAGCGCACGAACGACGACATTGCTGCCGGCCGCGACCCGCAACTCGACGCCGCGATTGCGAACGCGGATGCGCAGGCGCCGAGCAGCATCTACGGGCCGCTCGCCGCGTAACATGTGCGCAATCCACGCCCCTCGTACACATGCCCCCATTGCGCGATACTATGCTGACTGGCGCATGAAGGAGGATGGCGATGGGCATCGAAGAACTGCTACGCGAGAGGCGCGAAGAAATCCTCCAGATTGCCGAACGGCACGGGGCGCGCAATGTCCGCGTCTTCGGTTCCGTCGCGCGCGGCGAAGCAGACGAAAAGAGCGACATTGATTTCCTCGTGGAAATGGAACGGGGGCGGAGCCTTTTCGACCACGTTGCCCTGATCCGTGACCTCGAACACACGCTCGCGATGCGCGTCGATGTCGCCACCGTTGGGGGGCTGAAAGAGCGCATGCGCGACCGTGTTCTTCGTGAAGCGATTCTCCTGTGAGAAGCGATCAAGAACGACTCAACGATATTCGTGCGGCAGTCGAGCAGATCGAGAAATACACGGTGACCGGACGATCCGCATTCGACGGCAACGGATTAATCCGGTCATGGGTACTCCATCGGCTCATGATTATCGGCGAAGCGGCGCGCGGCCTTTCTGCCGAGTTCCGCGCGGCACATGCCGAAGTCGAATGGTGGCAGATGATCGCGATGCGCAACTTTCTCATCCACGCCTACTTCGGTGTTGATCCTGATGAGGTCTGGGCGACGGTGGAGCGGGACGTGCCGGTGCTGAAACGCGCGGTTGCCACCCTAATTGGCGCGACCGGTGAAGCGGAGGCGACGAATGGCTGACTCATCTTTCCCCGTAGTGGAATCTGGCCAGGGGGTAGGAATCTCCCCGAGTATTCTCGATGCCATCGGTTGGACGCCGCTCGTCGCGCTGGACCGGCTGGGTGAAGGGTTGCCGGGTCGCGTTGTCGTGAAGATCGAAGGGGCAAACCCTGGCGCTTCAATCAAAGACCGTGCCGCCTTGCAGTGCATCGCGGAGGCGGAGCGCGATGGAAGACTGAAGCCGGGCGGCGTGGTCGTCGAACTGACGAGCGAGAACATGGGTACGGGCCTGGCGATTGTCTGCGCGATCAAGGGGTACCGGTTCATCGCCGTGATGAGCGTCGGCAACAGCCGCGAGCGCGTGCAGATGCTGCGCGCGCTCGGCGCGGAGGTGGACCTCGTGCCGCAGATGCCGGGCGGTGTGCCGGGGCAGGTCTCCGGCGCTGACCTCGCACTCGTCGAGGAGCGGACGCGTGAACTGGTGCATATGCTCGGCGCGTATCGGCCCGATCAGTTCAACAACCCGGCGAATCTCCGCGCGCACGAACTGACAACTGGGCCGGAAATCTGGGCACAGACCAATGGCGCGGTGACGCACTTCTGCGCGATCGTCGGGACGGGCGGTACGTTCCTCGGCACGGCCCGCGCGCTCAAGGCGCGGAACCCGGCGGTGCAGTGCTACGCGGTCGAGCCGGAGGGGTCGCAAGTGATCGCGGGTATGCCCGTCACCGACGCGCGCCACACATTGCAAGGCGCGGGATACGCCGCCGTGCCGCCCCAATGGGATGCGGCCCTTTGCGACGGCACGCTTGCCATCGGTGATACTGAGGCGCTCGCAACGGCCCGTGCGCTCGCGACGCGCGAAGGAATCTTCGCCGGATTCACCACCGGCGCGAATGTCGCCGCCGCGTTCCGCCTCGCGCGTGACGCTCCGGCAGGCAGCATCATCGTCACCGTCGCCTGCGACAGCGGCCTGAAATACCTCAGCACCAATCTCGTGCCAGAGTAACGAAACATAGCACAGAGATCGCAGAGGACACAGAGGGCACGGAGACGGACAAAAAAGGATTGCTCTGTGTTCTCCGTGTCCTCTGTGCTGGATTTTCCCGGGCGCTTTGGCGGTTCAAGCGTCCGTCGTGCTACCATGCGCGTGAAAACGGATGATGCGATTCGCGCGAAGGAGGCAGGCCCGATGCTGCGCAAAGTGACCGACTTAACCGACGCGACGCGGCTCAAGGAATTGATCGCGCCCAGCGTCTTTAACCCGAGTGTGGTACGGCTCGATTATCTGCTGACGACCGTCTATGCCATCCCTCAGCGACGGCTGTATGTCTGGGAAGAGGAAAGCCAGCCTGTCGGCATTCTTGGCATCGAGCGGGTGGGAAGAGACGCCGCGCTGCTCCTGCATATTGCGGTGGACGATCGGTTTCGCCACCGTGGGATCGCGTCGCAGATGGTCAGTGGAGTGATCGAGCAGGAAGGGCTGAAGGCGCTGTATTCAGAGACGGATCAGGAATCGGTCGGCTTTTATCGCGCCTACGGTTTCCAGGTCACCTCACTCGGCGAGAAACACCCCGGCATCGAGCGGTTCTCCTGCCGGTGGGAAGCGGCCGCATGACAGATTTTCGGTAACGCATGCGCTTACGCCGTACCGATCTCCGGTGTCGCAGCCTGCGTCGCCAGATAGGCAAGCAGCGTCTCCGCATGGCGTGTCAGGCTCTTGTATGCCAGCATTGCGGGCGGCATGGTACGGAGCATGGTGGCGAGGCGGCGGGCATCGTCGGGGTCAGCGAGGGCATCCGCGAGGGATGTGACGCGGGTGCGGATCGTGAAGAGGACAGCGTTCGTGCGCGGGTAGCGAACGAAGGTCTGCCACTCGGAGCGCAGGTAGTATCGCCCTCCCGCGTTCTCTGGCGTGATGCCGTCGTGTTCGCGCGCATACCGCTGCTTCATCACCGGCGCGCAGTTGAGGCGGTCGGACGGGTGGATCGTCCAATTGATGCGGGCGGTTGGGCGACCGGCCTTGACGCGCTGCATCATCAAATCCGCTGGGCGACCAATTTTCTCCGCGAACTGTGGGACCGGGGCGTGGATGGCGAGGAACGACCGGCCCATCTTGTCGCCCAGACACCAACCGGAGGCGAAGCAGAGATGCCCCGCGACGAGTGGGCTGCCCGGATCGTTGCCGTCCATCACGCAGAGGTCTTCCTGTACCTGCCGCCCGATCCAGTCGAGCGGCGGCAATGGCAGCGTGGATGGGTCGCCGAGCCTCAATGTCGTCTCGGTCTCTAACAGGCGATTTGTCCAGATCCAGCAGTCACCGTCTGTCGTCAGGGTGAAGTGTTCCGGGTAATAGCGCGCCATGTTCGGCAGAAGGATTTCGATGGTCTCCCACTGCATCGCTTCCGTGCCGGGGAGGGCTTGATAGTAATAATGCGTATCACTGGCGAGGATTTCGTCCTTGAGCGCGAGTTCTCGTCTGTACTCGGCGGCGTCCACATCAATGATGCAGTCCGGCGCCAGTTGCCGCACATTCATTTTCAGGTCGTATGCGCCCTTATCGAGCGCGAGATGCGTCAGCACGAAAAATCTCCCCCGGCGGTCCGCGTCTTTCGCTCCACTGGAGGAGATCATACGATTCGCACGGTCATCTGACCAGATGAACGCCAGTCATTTACCCTGCACGGTCTCTTCGGCTTTCTCGCTCGCTTCGAGGGCGGATCGCTTGTTCGGGGCCGTCGTGTCCGGCAGATGGAGGAGATTTTCGACATCCCGCACGCCGGGAACCTGCCGGACGGCGTCCTCCAGCGCGCGCATCTGCTCGTGCCGCTCCAGCGCGCCCCGCAGTACGACCACACCGTCCCGCGCGTGGATGGTGACGGGGCCTTTCGGGAGTGTCTGATCGCGGTAGATTTCGCTCTCGACGCGCTGGGTAAGCGTCTCGTCATCAACAGTGAATTGGCCCGCTTTCTCAATGCGATCAACATAGGCGGCGTGCGCCTCCCGCGACGCCGCAAGAGACGGATCCGTCGCACCGGAATCGCTGGGCGCTTCGACTGGATATTCGCCGTGCTGCGTGTGATTCTCTGACATTCTACTGCTCCTGATTATCGGCCAGTCCGCCATTATCGGGGCCGGTCGCCGTATATCGTGCGATACTGCCCGATCATCGTTCGCCGGGCGTCGTACAGGTATTCTATGCAGCATGCATGCCGTGATCGGGTGGAAGATTGTTACTTGATTCTGAGAAATTGTGGGCGCGATTACGCGGAGCGCATGGCGATTGCCCCGACCGGATTACGCATGATTTCCTTGATCGTTGCCCGACTCTCCGCCGCTATCCGCCAACCACGGGGCATAGCGAAAGAGGTTATCAAAGAGTTCGCGGTCCCACCACGGTCCGTTCCATCGCGACCAGAGTGGTATGAATTGCGGACTCCATCGCTTCGGCCACAGGAACCAGCGAGGACGTTCCCAGTGAGCGTTTCGGAGAATAATTCCTTCCCAACCGCGATACCAGCGCTGCGAAATCCGTCCGATGTATTCCATGTCTTGCCAGGGCACATTGAGAACGCCTCCACCGCTGTGATATGCGATGCCATCCGGTGTGATAACAAGGCGAATGCTTCGCCAACTCTTCATCGTGAAGGGGATAAGGGCAAGAAAATATGCGCCGATGATCGCATTCCACCAAGAATGAGTCAGGATGCCTTCAATGAGATTGAATGCACCGATAACCGGATAACAAAAGAGCATCCAGCGGTAGCGACGATGCCACTTGGTGTAGTACACATGCTCCGCTGATGTCGGATGGGGCGCTGCCACTTGCATCCTCCGTATCCCCCATACAGTCAATGCATATTACGTTCCAGCGATGAATTCGACCTCGTTGCCGTCTGGGTCATCCACGTACATGGTGCGGGAGGGGATGACCGGGTGCTGGCCGGTGCGGATGGCGAAGCCGTGCGCGGCGAGGTGATCGCGCATCGCATCGAAGTCCGCCGGGGCGAGTTCGAAGGCGAGATGGTGGAGCGTGCGGCCCGGCTTGGCAATCGGGAACGGCGGCGTCCCGGCCGGAAGCGGTACGAGGACGACGAGTTGCGGTACGGAGACAGCGGGATCGCCCGCGCGGAGGAAGACCGGGCGAAACTCCGGCGCCGACACGAGCGTCAGGCCGAGCACGTCCCGATAAAAGCGTAGCGACGCATCGAGATCATGCACCGACAGGACAATCTCCGCGAGGCCACGAATCATCGTCATTGCGCCATCTCCTTCCCACACGAATTCATTTCTCATTGTATCCTATGATGTGCCGCACAGGTTGCAAACCTGTGCTACCGTATTTTCTTCCTCTTCCTTTTAGGGAAGGGGGCGGGGGGTTAGGTTGAACGCCACCGACATCAAATCTCTCGCCCTCGCCCACGGCTTTCATCTCTCGCGCGTGACGACGGCGGAACCGTTCGCGGGGCTGGAACCGGTGCTGAATGCGCGGATCGCGGCGGGGCATCTCGACGGGTTGGATTGGTTCACGCCGGAGCGTGCCCAGATCGCCAGCGCGCCGCAACGGTTGCTGCCGTGGGCGCGGTCACTGCTCGTGCTCGGCGTCTCGTACTATGCGGACGTGCCGCCCTTGCCAGACGACGGCGTGCTCCGTGGCCGCGTTGCCCGCTATGCATGGGGCGTGGATTACCACGATCTGCTCAAAGCGATGATGCGCGGATTGATTACCGACATCGAGCGATGTGTGGGACGGCCACTGATGGCCGGGACGCTTGTGGACACGGCGCGGATCGTGGATCGGGCGGTAGCAGCACGAGCGGGGCTGGGATGGTACGGCAAAAATACCTGCATCATCGCGACGCGCGACACCGGCTCCTATCTCTTTCTCGCCGAAGTGCCGCTCGACCTTGATCTCGAAGCCGATGCACCGCTCCGGAAATCGTGCGGATCGTGTGCCGCGTGCATGACCGCCTGCCCGACGCACGCGATCCCGGCGGCGTACGTTCTCGATACGCCGCGCTGCATCTCCTACCTGACGATTGAACATCGCGGGACGCTTCCGGTCGCCTTGCGTCCACAGATGGGTAATTGGGTCTTTGGCTGCGACATCTGCCAGGAAGTCTGCCCACCGAACCGGCATGTCCTGCCCCTCGCGCCGCCCGCCCTTCAACCGCGTGATGTGGATGACACCTACCCCGCACTCATCCCGCTCCTGACGATGACCGTGGAGGAATATCGCGACCGCTTCCGTGGGCGAGCGATTAAGCGCGCCAAACGGGAAGGGCTTGCCCGCAATGCCGCCGTCGCGCTCGGCAACAGCGGGGATCGTGCCGCCGTTACCGCCCTCGCGGATGCGCTCGCACAGCACGATGCCGCCCTCGTCCGCAGTCATGCCGCGTGGGCGCTCGGCCAACTCGGCGGCCACGCGGCCCGCACCGCACTCGAACGCTGCCACGCGACGGAGCTGGATAAGGAAGTAACGGCAGAGATTTTGGCGGCACTGGCAGAGGTCGGGAGGGAGATTTCCCGTTAAAATCAACGTGCGGACGCTTCTCATCGCGTCCGCACATTCCTTTGGAACCGAAACAGTGTTCGTCTGTTCTCCACGCCCTAGACGGGCGACTGATCCTTCGGCGGAATCATCTACCATCCCTCCTGCTGAATCACGGTTCCTACACTTTTATGTACACCCGCTGCCCGATCCTGTCAAGACGCATAAAGCATAGTCACTCGCCTATCTCCGCATTGCTCTCCTTCCCCGTATTTGCCTCTCTCCTTTGCTGCCAAGCAAAGGAGAGAGGTTGGGGGTGAGGTTCACCGTGCCATCCGCGCATGATTGAGCGTGAAGACAGTGCGCAGGCTCGGACGTGTGCCGTAGAGGAGAACGCCAATGCGGTAGATGCGCGCTGCCAGCACGACGAAAGCGGCGATGCTCGCGATGAGGATTGTCACGGAGAGCGCGACCTCCCACGGCGCGGGGTGGCCGACGAGGATGCGCGTCAGCATGACGAGCGGGCTGCAAAAAGGGATGAACGCAAGCACGCGCGCCACGGTCGCATCCGGCTTGCCGAGGGCGAAGAGGGCAGCGAAGAAACTGCCAATCATCGCCATCTGCATTGGCGCGGCGATCTGCTGTACATCCTCCTGACGGCTGACGAGCGATCCCGCGCCCGCGTAGAGCGCGGCATAGAGGAGGAAGCCGAGGATAAAGAAGCCGAGAAAGGCAATCACGGCGGTGACGGAGAGGCCCGTCAGATCGAGCGCTGTCGTGCCCGTGCGTGTGCCGAGGAGCGCCTGCGCAATGCGCCCTTGTAACGCAAGGGCGATCGCGCCGGGGATCGTGATGCAGAGGTATTGCGTCAGCGCCGCCGCCCCGATGCCGAGGATTTTCCCCGCCATCAGTTGGGTCGGCGTCGCGGCGTTAATCATGATTTCCATGATCCGGTTGCTCTTCTCCTCCACTACGCCGCCTGCGATCCACATCCCATAGACGATGATCGTCGTATAGAGGAGAATATCGAGGATGTAAGCGAGGCCGCGATTGGTATTCTGCTGCGTCTCCGACTGCGTATCCGTGCTCGCCTTCGGATTCGTCGCGCTGACTGAGAACGCCGGTGGTGCGAAGACTTCTGCCTGGAGAGATGGGTCCACGCCAAGGTGCGTCAGGCGATCCTGCACTGAGAGGAAAGATGCCGCCTGCTGAATGCGCGTGGCAGTCGCATCTCGCGTGCCCGATTTCGTCAGATACTCGAACGTCAGAATACCCGCCGAGTTATGGCTGAGGACGAGCAAACCATGATACGTCCCCGCGTTGACTTGACCGCGGAGACCGTCAATCGGTCCGCTCGCTGCCGTGAGGGTGATCGCGTCGCCGCTCGTCCCATCCGCACGCAGTCGCTGATCGAGCTGGGCGATCTCATTCTGCGTCAGGGTGGGCTCCGCAACATCCTCGACGGCAATCATCGTGGTGCTCGCTTTACCACTGCGGATCGCCTGCACGATTGTCGGCGCGCAGGCGAGCAGGACGAAGACGACCGCCATCAGCGTCGTGATAATGACGAAACTACGCTGCCGCACCCGTGCCCGGTACTCGCGCCGGACGATCAGCCCGATTTTCTCCCATGATCGTTGCATCGTTCCCTCCATTACCGGACCGCGACCGTCTCGCGCGGCGCGGTTGCTTCGTCGGCGTCGGCTGTTACCTGCCCGCCGACGCTGGCGAGGAAGATGTCGTTCAAAGACGGTTCGCCGATCTCAAAGCGCGTCACGCGGTCGCCGTGTTCGAGCGCGGCGCGCAGGATCGCCTCGGGATCACTACCGTGCCGCACATCCATCTCGACGAAATCGGGCCGCCGCTTCGTGACGGTCACGCCCGGCAGGTGATCCAGCCAGCGGATTTCCGGGTCATCCGCGAGGGCGAGGCGGACGACCTGCTGCCCCGTACTCCGCTTCACGGATCGCACGTCGCCATGCACGACCAGCCGCCCGCGATGGATGATCGCGATTGCCTGACAGAGTTCTTCCGCCTGCTCCATCTGATGCGTTGAGAAAATGATCGTCTTGCCGCGCCGCCGCATCTCGCCGAATGCTTCGATCATCTGTGCGGCGTTGACGGGATCAAGGCCGCTAAATGGCTCATCCATAATGAGGATGTCCGGATCGTGCAGCACGGCGGCGAGGAACTGAATCTTCTGCTGATTCCCTTTGCTCAGTTGCTCGACCCGCTTCCGCCGGTTCTCCACGATGTCGAACCGCTCCAGCCAGTCATTCAAATCGCGCCGGGCATCGCGCTCCGACGCGCCGTAGAGTTGGGCAAAGAAGAGCAACTGATCTTCAACGATCATTTTCGGATAGAGACCGCGCTCTTCCGGCAAATAGCCCCAGAGGCGGCGCGGCACGTCCGTATTGGGTGTACCGTTCCACGTCACGCTGCCGATATCCGGGCGGAGAATGTCGAGGATGATGCGCATCGTCGTCGTCTTGCCCGCGCCATTCGTGCCGAGGAAGCCGAAAATCTCGCCCTCCTGGGCCGTGAACGAGACATCCTGCACCGCCGTGAATGCCCCAAACATCTTCGTGATATTCTGTATTTCCAGCGACATGCCTCGCTGCCTCCTTGATACATACTCCCCGTCCGGCCCTGCGGGATGGGCCGCAAGACGTATACCAACAGTTCGTGCCGAAAATATGAACGGAGAGGGGAGTAACGCATTCAGGGTTCGGAGATTATTCTCCGAACCCTGAACGCCGGACTTCCCGCTGTTACTTGACTGTGAGCGCCACGATCATGCCGAGTTGCACATGGCCGGCAACGGTGCAGACAACATTGTAGGTGCCAGGCTGGAGGTCAAGGGTGATGGAGGTCGTTTTGCCCCCGTCAATCGTGTCGCTGTCCTTAATCACCGGGCCGGTGATGCCACTACCCTTACTCGCATCGCCCTGCTTGGTCACGCCGACGTTGTGTGGAGTGGGTCCCTGGTTCGAGATTTTGAACGTCACCGATCCGGCGGGTACGGATGAATTGTCAATCGCGATCGCATAGTCCTTCTCCGTCGCGTTGATCGTCGTGCTCGGTCCCCCGCCGCCACCGCTCGCGACCGATGTGACGGCCGGCGCGGCGGTCGGAGAGGCGGCGGTCGCTGCCGCCTGCGGAACCGTCGTTGGTATGGCGGGTGGCGGCACCGCCTGGAGCGCAATCACGCCGATCAATGCAATACTCAACAGTCCCAGCACAGCCAAGGCAAGCGGTCGTCGCCCCAAACCCATGTCGCATCTCCTTCATTGCAGACACAACGCACACTAGCGGCAGTATATACGAATTCAGCAATGAGCAACGAGCAATGAGCAATGAGGAACAATGCGTTGAGCAGAGAAGGTTTTCGTATTGACCGGATGCAATTGCTCATTGCTCATTGCTCGTTGCTCGTCACAGCGTCGCATTCGGTGGTGGGTTGACGATGAACGCCGCCGAGCCTTGCCGGGCGTTCGCCCCGCTCTCCTGCACGACGAATGCCCACGGGCCGATGAGCGCGCCCGCGTTCAGCGACTTCGGGATCAACGTCTGCTGGATGGTGCCATGATCGCTGACGGTCTGCGTGCGCGCGTCATTCAAGTTATACGCCGTGCCGGTCGGACCACTGACCCAGGCATTGACCGTGTCACCGGGGTTCAGCCCGGAAGCATAAAACGTATAGGTTGTTAGTGGGTCACCGGTGCCGGGAAGCGCCTGCACGATCAGCCCGTTCGCGGGGGGTGCGGTGAGGGTGAAATCGCCGGGTCGTGTCTGGTTGCTTTTCGTACCAATCAGCGTTGCTTTGTACGCCCCGGCCGGATACTCCTTCGCATTCGTTTCGAGGAAGGCGCGCGTCATACCCGTGCTGCCCGCCACGCCACCCGGCTTCTCGACGGTATGGCCATCGGCGAACGTCAGGCGCAGGACGACGGTTTCATCCGGCGTGAAGCCGGGCGCGGCGAAGAGCAGGAGCGAGCCGGTCGGGCCATTGTTCGGCTCGACGGTCGTCACCGGCGGTGGCTGGGCGGCAGGCCCGTACCGCCAGCGGGCATATGCCGCACCGACGTTGCCCATCTCCACCTTGAAGCCATCCGGGTTCGCCGGTGTATAGGTGAGGACGCGCCGCTCGAAAGCCTGCATCAGCACATCACGCGCCTTGCCACCGACGATTGCCTTCGTCCAGAACGGTTCCGTGATCGGCAGCCCGACGGCGAAAAAAGGCGGGTCGAAAATCTTTGCCGTCGTCAGTTTGCCATCTCCGCCGATCACCGTCCCTTGCTGCGTCAGGAAGGACCAGAAGGGCGCGGCGATGTTGTGCTTCGTTTCGGGCACGTAATAGCCGTACGTCATTGGCTCCGCGATTCCGGCAACGGGGATGACTGTTCCGTCCGTCTTGAGCGCGCCGTCTATTGCCGTGCCCGTCCGGTCCGGGGCAGTGTTGGCGGTCGGCGTGATCGAGGCGACTTTGGCGAGCGTCGCGTAGGTCGGGCAGGGATTATTTGTCGGGTCTCCCGCAACAGGAATGCCCGCCGGAGCGTATGGCTCCATCTGCGTGTCGCCGAGTTGGAGCATACCGCTGACCATTTCGCGCACGAGTAAGCCCGCCGTTACCCGCCCCTTATCGGGCGTCGTCAGTTCCATGCGCGCTTTCTCGAAGTATTGGACGGTGCGGACGCCCCCTTCGAGATCGCGGTACGGCTCGGTGCGGGGAAGTTTCGGGCCGTCGGGTGCGACAAACAACGCCGGTCCCCAGACGTAGGTTCGCGTTGCCACGCCACCTTCGGTGGGGAGGTCGGTACGTTCCCAGACCGGCCGGAACGCGAAATCAAGGAAATCAGGTTCGGCGCGGACACCGGTCGAGAGCGTCAATGAGCCGCCGAGCAGCCCAAGCAGAATAACGAGACGCCAGCGCAGATGAAGACCCCGATTCCGCACGCCGTTCTTCCTCCTTCACCACCGGGCGCAGTATACACGTTTTGGCATTCGCGCGATTGACCTATCTCGGTCATCTATTGCGGATACGACCACTCGATCTTCCTACCCTGTCCATGGATGCCCATTGCCTTCGACGAGCATGCTTGAAGACATGTAACAATCATGTTACTCTCTCCGAATGAGAGAGGGATTTACCGTTGAGTTTTTCGCGAGGGCATCTGGTGATGAGCCTGTGCGAGTGTTTCTCCTCGCGCTTTCGGCGAAAGCGCGGCAGAAATGCATCGCCTACATTGACCTTCTCGCGATGGTGGGCCTCGCGCTGCATACCTCCCACATCAAGAAACTCGACGAGGATGTTTGGGAATTGCGCCCTGAGTTCGGCGGCACGGAATACCGCATTTTCTTCAGCAGACATGGTGGGACATTCGTATTGCTCCATGCGATAACGAAAAAACGACAGAAAGTAGCGCGGCGACATTGTACTGGCACAGCGGCGCTTCAATGAATGGAGAGAACGACGTGACCACGAAGACAAACTATGATCTCTTCCGGGAAGAACAACTCGCGGATCCAGAGTTCCGCGCCGGATACGAGGAGACAATGCGCAATGTCCGGTTCGGATACGCGCTCGGGATGGTGCGGGAGCAGCGGGGGTTGACGCAGCAGGTGTTGGCGGACATGATTGGTGTCAAGCGGACAGCGGTTGCCCGTCTCGAAGGGGGCGACCACGCGCCGACGATGACGACGCTCCTCAAACTCGTCCAGGCGCTCGATGCGAAACTGGTCATTGATTCCGATGGACGGATTGATCTCATCGCGCACCGACGCCGGAGGAAGCGCGGGCAGCCAATTGCGGCGTGGTAAGGCGGATTGATCGCGTAGAATACGCCCGATGGATTGCGTGTGGGCCGTGGCCCACGCCATTGAGCGAAGGAGCGGGATGCAGCCGCCGACCGGACAATTCGTGCCGTTTGCGCCCCAACAGGGATCGCTGCCCGTGGGTTGGCAGCCAGCCATACCGGTGTTGCTGCCCGCCGTGCCGCCACCGCGCCTCGTGCCGCGCACCGTTCCCGCGCTGGTGGACGAGGGCGTCCGCGTGGTGCGGCGCGATATTGGCCTGTTTGCCAGCGCCGCCGCGCTCACCGTCATCCCCTCGCATCTCCTCTCCGCCTTCATCTCAACCCTCTTCACGCCCTTCAACCCCTTCGATCCCGCGACGTACGCGCGGGTTGGCGCGCACGCCGCCGTGACGACCAACGCGACGGCGACGTTTTGCATCGCTGTCATTGCCGCCTTTATCACGCTGGCAATCCAGACGCTCGGGACGGGCGCACTCGTCACCATCGCGGGCCTGCGGACGCTCGGTCAACCCTGCATGCTCGGCGCGGCATACGCGCATGCCCGCCAACGGTACTGGTCGCTGCTCGGTGCATCGCTCCTTTCGATCCTGGCGGTCGGCGCGGTGATGGCGTTCACCTTCTCTATCGGCGCGCCGTTCGCACTCTTTTTGTATGTCAGTTGGCAGCTCGCGCCACAGGCGGTCGTGCTGGAAGGGCGGCGGGCCAGGGCGGGGTTGGCGCGGAGCAATCGCCTCGCGCGCGGCTCGTGGTGGCGGCTGGCAGGGCTGCTGATCGTCGTCGGTATTCTGCGGTTGTTCGCGGCGGCAGTACCCGCTGGCCTGGGCTTCCTGATCGCTGGATTCACGTCGTCGGAGGATTTGCTCGGCGGTGGCGCTGGCCTCGTGCTCCTTGCCGTGATCGCCTCGCTCGTGGATGTTGTGATGACGCCAATCGCCGTGACGGCCAGCACGCTCTTCTTCAGCGACCTACGGCTGCGGCGCGAGGGATTCGACATTGATCTCCTCCTCCAACGTGGCGCAGCCGAACGCGTGGCACGAGGTGCAGCATGAACGTCGCGGCTGAAACCAAATCAACGCAGAGGGCGCAAAGAAGCAAAGGACGCAAAGGAGAAAGAAGATGGGTTACGCTTCCCCCTTTCTTTCCTTTCTTTCCTTCCTCTTTGCGTTCTTTGCGTCTTTGCGGTTCAATCGGTTTCCGTCTGTCCGTTTCGCTCGTCGTTGTGTGCATCGTCGCGCTCGGCTGGCTGCCGGATGTGGTGCATGCCGCCGATGTGGATTTGCCGACGTACGTGCAGCGCGTCACGGCGGCGCGGGATGCTCTGACGCAGGCGCAATCGCTTGCGGGCGCGCCGCGAGATGCCGCGATCCAGCGGGCGCGCGACGCGCTTACCGGGATTGATGGCGTGATAGTGGACGGCACGCGGTATCCGGCCCCGCGGGGCGATGCGCTCGCCGCCCTCCGCCGTACGCCGCCGGATACGGAGCGAGCGGTCACCGAACTGACCGCGCTGCGTGTTCTGCTCGCCGACGAGCAAGCCGCTGTGCCAGACCCACAGGCGCGCCGGAATCTCGACCAGATACTGGGCGACCGTGCCTTCCACGCGGCGGAGCCGAACGCCGTGCAGGCGCAGGCAATCCGCTTCCAATCGTGGGTCGGGGAGCAACTGCGCCGCCTCTTCCGGCCACTCCGGCACGTGCCGCCACCGCCGAATGCGCCTGTCAACACTCCCGGCGCTGGCCCAGTGGCGCGGTTGCTCGCCTTGCTCGGCTCGCCGCTCCTGCTCATCATCGTCGCGCTGGCACTCGCCGCTGTGGTCGCCTTTTTCATAGGGCGACGGTGGCGTAAAAGGGAGAAAAAGGCTGCTGACACTGCCGCGCCCCCACCCCGAACGGCGGCGGAGTGGCGACAACAAGCAGACATGCTCGCCGCTCAGGGAGACTATCGCGCCGCCGTCCGCGCGCTTTTCCTCGGCGCGCTGACCGAACTCGACGAGCGGCGACTCGTCGCCTTCGATCCCGCCCTGACGGACCGCGAATATCTGCGGGAGGCGCAGCGGCAGCAATCATGGCTTGCCGAACCGCTTCGCCCCTTCGTGCGCCTCGTGGAATCTATTGTCTACGCCGACGCACCCTGCCATGCGGCGGAGTATATGCGGGCGCGCGCGTTCACCGACGATCTACGCCAGATCACCGGCGGGCCGCACGCGGTGGCGGCATGAGGCGGTTGTCATGTCGCGCCTGGCTGCTGGTCGCGGTCGGCGTGGCGCTCGTCTGCGGGACGATCCTGCTGCAACTGCTCACGCCCGCCTCGAATGCGCGGACATTGCCACGCGGCACGACACTCTCCGCCGCGCCGACGGGGAGCCTTGCCCTCTCGCAGTGGCTGGAGGCGGAGGGATACGGCGTGGAACGGGTGCGCGCATTCCCCTTCGCGGGAGACGGCCTCGCCGCGCTCTTCGTTATCGTGCCGACGATCAAAGAGGTCTCCACCGACGATGCGGCGGACATCGCGGGCTACGTGGAGCGCGGCGGCACGCTCGTGCTCGTCACGGATGGCGACGACGCAACGGACAATCTGCAACGCGCGCTCGATCTCTTCGTCGCTCAGACGACACCGGGCACGGGCGCGACCGCCGTCCCGGACGGTCCGACCCTCGCGCGCCCGCCCGTCGCGACCATCGCGCTGCAATCTGATGCAATTGTGCGACCGAACAGCCAGGCCAATCCCCGCTTCCTCTCCCGCGCGACCTCGGAGAACGGGACCGTCGTCGCGACAATGACGCGCGGCAAGGGGTGGGTGCAGATCGTTGCCGGGCCGTACCCGCTCTCGAATGCCGGGCTACCGGAGGCGGACAATCTTGCGCTTGTCCAGAATCTGCTGGCTGGGCTGCCCTCTGGGGCGCGCATCGGCTTCGATGAGTATCATCACGGTTACGGTTTGGGAGCGAATATCGCGGATCTCGCCCTGCGCTCGCCGTGGGGCTGGGCGCTCCTCTACCTCGCCGGTTTGACGCTCGCCGCCTTGCTCCTCAATGGGCGGCGGTTTGGTCGCCCGCTTCCCGCGCCGCCCGTGCCGTTGAAAGCTCCGGCGGAGTACGCGCGTGCCCTCGGCAACCGATGGCGGGAGAACCAGGAGCGCGGCTTCGCGCAGGCACATGTCGCGGAGCGGCTAAAGCGCGATCTCGCCGCTCCCTTCGGCCTCGATCCCATCGCCGATGATCCCACGTTCGTCGGCGCGCTCCACGCTCGCCGCCCCGACCTCGCCGCCGGTTGCGCCGCCCTTCTCACCGATCTCCGTATCCGCGCCCGGAATGACGATGCATTCGTCGCCCTCATCCAGCGCGCCGAAACCCTGCGTCAGCGCGCGACTGACGCGCGGCCTGCGGCTATGCGCGCCGCGTAAGAGCGCAATGTTCCCTTCGCAGACGCTAGCGCATTGTTGCCGCAAGGACGGCCTGCACCCATTCGTCCGCTTCTTTCTGGAGGATCAGTGATTCCAGTTTCTCTTCCGGGCCGCTCTACGCGACTAATTCGTGTATCGTCGGCTCCCATGGCTGGCAGCGAATCCGCCGCCGCGCAATTAGTCACGGCAACTATTGGCGGCAATTCGGTGCAGCCACGCGGAAACATGGAGGAGTTCGCTTGTGCGGGGGAGCGCGATGCGCCTCGATGAACGCCTCATGCGCGATCTACCGGGTGCGCCATACGGTGGGTATGTGTCAGTTGATGAATGGGGCTTGACATCCGCATTGCCCTCGCCTACTATACTCACGATGGATGCATTCGATATAGATACAGAGAGAGGCGATGCTTCACCCTAACGGATCACAGCGCATACCGGTGGCACCCCCCTCCCCGGCGGCATTCCAGATCCTCCTTGCTCTCGCTGATGGTGAGAAGCATGGTTACGCCATCATGCAGGAGATCGTACAACGCACCGAGGGAATGGTTCGGCTCGGACCAGGGACCCTCTATCGCACGATCAAGCACCTCCTTGAAGCCGGTTGGATCACGGAGAGTGATGAGCGCCCCGATCCTGAGCGGGATGATGAGCGGCGCCGCTATTATCGCGTCTCCGCGTATGGACAACAGGTTGCGCGTGCCGAGGTGGAGCGACTCACGGTATTGGTCCGGTCGGCGCAACGCAAACTGGCAATCGAGGGAAGGGCAATATGAGCACCGATCCCCCTGCCCTAATCCGATCGCGTCGTGTCTATCGCCTCCTGCTCGGCGTGTATCCGCCGAGCTTTCGAAAGACCTATGCAGCGGAGATGGCGCGCGTGTTTGGGGATCACTGTCGCAGCGCATACGAGAGAGGCGGGATGCGCTGCGTGATCGATGTGTGGGCGCGCGGACTCGCCGATCTCATCCTCAATGCAAGCGGCGAGTGGATCGAGCAACTGAGGGAGTGGTGCATCGTGCAGCGTACGTTCGCGGGGATGCGTTGGTTCTTGGCAAAGTTGTTCCCACCAGTCGAGCAGCCCGCCCAGTGGGGTGGCTGGGGAGTGTACGGCAGACGCGGCCAGCCACGCGACCCCTATGCCGGGTATGCCGGGAATCGAGAAGAAGACGACAAGTGGCCTGATCAGGGCGGCAAGCCGTGACTTCTTCCCGGCGTCTGCGGCGCATCATTGGGCTCATGCTTGCGCTCGTTCTCCTCGTCAGCTGCAATGCCGACCCCAGCATTTCCACCGCGACACCATTGCCACCGACCAGTCTCCCGGTCACGCCTACTTTCCCCGCTTCCCTACCCACCGCCATGGCAACCCCGGAACCACAAGCGCTTCCTCGCTTCGACATGACCGTCTGCCCATTCGCGCTTCCCGCAGGCGAGGTGCTGGGCAAGACCGTCGATTGCGGCTATCTCATAGTGCCGGAGCGCCGCGATGCGCCGCAGAGCCCAACGGTGCGCCTTGCACTGGCGCGCTTCAGAGCGATGGATGGAAACGTGGATGGAGGGCCGTGGGTCTACGTTGCGGGCGGCTGGGGCAACTCGGTCCAAGGGCTTGTCTCTAATACCACCGGCTCCTTCCGCAGGGAAGCGACGACGCATCACGACTTCATTGTCTATGATCAGCGCGGCGTGGGGCTGTCCCAACCGTCCCTCACCTGTCCGGAACTGGGCGACACCGCGCTCGCCGCCTACCAGCAGCCCACGAGCGCGGGAAGCAGCGTCCCGCCAGCGGTTGCAGCGGCATCGCACTGCCATGACCGCCTTGTGCAACAAGGAATCGATGTGACGGCGTATACGAGTGTGGAGGATGCCGCCGACCTCAACGATCTGCGCGTGGCGCTGGGCTACCGGCAGCTCAACCTCTCGGGTATCTCGTACGGCACGGTGCGCGCGCTGACGGTGATGCGCGACTTCCCGGACGCCGTGCGCAGCGCCGTCCTCGATTCGACGGCCCCGCTGCAAACGAATCTGATCACGGATTGGGGAGGGAATTTCGACCGGGCGCTGCGGCTCCTCTTCGCGCGTTGCGTGGCGGACAGCCGGTGCCATAGCGCGTATCCCACGCTGGAGAGCGACTTCTCCCAAGTCGTTGCCCAACTGAACGCCGCACCGGCGTCGATCACCATCACCGATCCAAAGAGTGGCCAGAGCTACCCGCTCGTGATCACTGGCACCCGGCTAGTACCTCACCACAGTGATTACGCGGGATAAAGGCGCGCCAGTTTTGTGCGCGCCTTCTCCGCCGTGAATCGCCAGTCCACGGTTGCCTTCGCCGCATTGCGCGCATCTTCCCACGCCGCAATC
>JBPCPB010000091.1:0-4955 GCA_050999735.1 Thermomicrobiales bacterium
CAGGAGCGTCAGGGGCATCGGGAGGTTACTCGCGGTCGCGACACTATCGGTGACCAGGCCGAGCGCGACCGACAGCCAGGTGATCGCGAAGGTGATCATCGCGAGGACGCCGATCGCCGCGATCCACTGGACGGGACCGGCGGTGGGCCGGAACCCGATGAATAGCGCGACACCGATGACGACCGCCATGCCGAGCATCGTCTGGATCACACTGCCGACGACGTGCCCGGTCAGGACCGCCGCACGCGCGATGGCCATCGTGCGGAACCGGGCGATGATCCCTTCGGTCATGTCCATGGCGACCGAGATCGCTGTCCCCTGGGCCCCACCGGTCACGGCTATCAGCAGGATTCCCGGAACAACGTACGCGAGGTACGCGCCGCGGCCACCTGACCCGCCAAGCCCAGCGCCCAGTGTACCGCCGAAGACGTAGACGAACAGCAGCAGGAGGATAACCGGCAAGCCGACGAGGAGCAGCGTCACGGAGGGGTAGCGCCGCTGGTGCAGGAGATTGCGGCGAAGCATCGTCGCCGAATCGCTCACGGTGTAGGAGCGCGCGCTCATCGTAGACCTTCCTTCCCTGTGTTGGGGTGGCCCGTGAGGGCGAAAAAGACGTCGTCGAGATCGGGCGTATGGATCGACAATCCTTCGACCGCGATTGCCGCGTCGTCGAGCCGATCGAGCACGGCCCGCAGCGACCGAACGCCGCCGTCGCTCGGAACCTGCAGCGCGAGCGCGTTGTCGTCGCGTGAGGAGTCGCTGAGAACGCTGGCGGCCGATTCGAACCCATCAGTATCGGCGAACTGCAAACGGATGTGTCCACCAGGGACGAGGCGCTTGAGCTCGGCCGCCGTTCCTTCCGCGACCAGTTTTCCCTGGTCGAGCACCGCGATCCGGTCGGCGAGTTCGTCCGCCTCCTCCAACTGCTGCGTCGTCAGGAAGATCGTCACGCCGTCGGCGACGAGGTCACGGATGATCTGCCACATGGTGTGGCGGCTGCGCGGATCGAGGCCGGTGGTCGGCTCGTCGAGGAAGATGATGCGCGGGTTGCCAACCAGGGTCATCGCCAGATCGAGGCGCCGTCGCATCCCACCGGAGTAAGTGGCGAGCGATTTCCTCGCCGCGTCCACCAGATCGAATTGTTCGAGGAGTTCGGCGACGCGCCGACGACCCGCGCGTTTGCCGAGGTGGCGCAGATCCGCCATCAGGAGCAGGTTCTCCTCGCCGGTGAGCAAGTTGTCCACCGCTGAGAACTGGCCGGTGACGCCGATCGCGGCGCGGACCGCATCGGGATCGCGGACCAGATCGTGGCCGGCGACGCGCACCTCGCCACCGTCGGCGGCGAGCAGGGTGGAGAGAATCTGCACCGTCGTGGTCTTGCCGGCGCCGTTGGGGCCGAGCAGTGAGAAGACCGTTCCCTCAGCAACGTTGAGGGCAATACTATCGAGCACAATGTGGTCGCCGAATGATTTGCGCAATCCGGTTGCCGCAATCGCCGGTTGGGATGAGGTAGTAGTCATGCTTCCCTCGTTTCGTGACTAAGATAGTAGACAGTAGTCAGTAGACAGAAAATAATGCGCCGCCACTTCCGCCGTGGGCCTGTCCGAGAACCCGGACGCAATGCTTGAGGCTCCGACCCGTGCGGGATCGGATACCGGGCTTCACGCGGAGGCCGCCGGAACCCGGTTGAACAACCGGCCAGCGAGGTCGCCTCCCACGACCGCGCCGCTCTCGTCGCGGGTGAAGAAGCCGCGCTGCCCCTTCATACCGCCTTCAGTGAGGATGTACTCGTCTTTGTCGCCGGGGAGCAGGCCGATGGCGGCCGGCGGGTAACCCGGGGGCAGTTCCTTGTCCGCCGCCGCGCGGATCTCCGGTTTGATATCGACCTCGAGCGTCAACCCCGTCTCATTGGTGGCGATGGTGAGCGTCATGACCTCATTCTCGTAGCTCCCGACGATCTCCCGGGCCCGCGCCGCGTCATAGGGGAGGGGCTCCGGGTCCCGGTCGGTCACTCCCAGATAGGTTTCGAGCGCCCAACGGACGACGGCCTGGTTGCAGGGGATGCCGTCCGGGCCGGCGTTGGATAGCGAGACAACGGCGAAGCCCCGTTCCGGCACGGTGAGCAGCTCAGCGAACTGGCCGTTCGCCGACCCGCCGTGCCCGACAGTGCGAACGCCGTCCACGTCGCGCAGGAACCAGCCGATGCCAATGGCGTCGCCGAGGTTGCTGGCCCGCAACGCAACCGTCGGCTCCTTCATCTGATGCAGCGCCTCGGCGGGCAGAACACGGACACCGCTTTCCGCGCGGCCGTCACCAAGATGGAACCGGGCCCAACGAAGCTGGTCCGCCACCGAGGACGCGATGCCCCCGCCGGGGTTGTCGCCGCGCGAGCGCCGCCACAGCCGCGCGATGGAGAGCGTTCCGTCTTCGCCGAGGTTGTGCCCCACGGCGAACCGCCGGGTCATGACATCATCGCGCGCGTAGAAGCTGTGCGACAGGCCGAGGGGCTCGAAGACGAGCGAGGCGACGGCCCGCTCGTACGTCAGACCCGTGACCTTCTCCACGATCCGCCCGGCCAGGTTGTACCCCGCTTGGCTGTAGGAGGTCCGGGCGCCAGGTGGCGCGATCTGCTCCAACTCGGCCATTTTCGCTACATAGACCGCCAGTGCGTCATTCCCCTCACCGGTGTCGGCGATGATTCCCCAGTCCAGCCCCGCAGTGTGGTTGAGCAGGTTCAACACCGTGATCCCCGCCGCCGCCCGCTCGTCCGCGAGCCTGAGCTCGGGAACGTACCGGCGCACTGGCGCGTCCATCTCGACCCGCCCCTCCGCGACGAGGCGCATCAGCGCGGTCGCCGTATAGGTCTTCGTGACCGAGCCCAGCACGAACAGCGTGTCTCGGTCGACGGGCAACGGGTTGTCGACGCTCGTCACGCCGTGGCACGCGTAAACCTCTCGACCGTCCGCCCACACCCCGACGGCAACGCCCGGAATGCCGAACTTTGTGGCCGTCGCCTCGGCGAAATCGGACAGTGTGTCCTGTGACATTCCATTTCCCTTTCTGCTTCTCTTCGCGCATGACGCCGAGTAGGAGTCATGCTCTCTCGTTTCGTGACCAGGTATCGAATTCATGCTTATCGGTCGTCGAGCCAGTCGTGTTGAACGTGCGTCTACCGCATCGCGATGACTCCCTTTCCTTGTGGCCGCTGGGCACGCGGGCGATTCAGATGTCGAGATCCTCCACGGCGGGCTGCGTGGCTGCGGCAGCAATCATCTCGTACATCTCGGCCGGAATCTTTTCGCGCAGCGCATCGAGGGAATCAACGACCTCAAGCGTGGATTCGCCTGTCGTGGAACCCCAACTCTGCCCGCCCAGGCCGAGGTATTTTTGCCACGCTCCGCCGAGATATTTTTGCCACCCCCCGAACGAGCCGCCAGAATCCGACTCACTCGTCCAGCTCCAGTCGGGAGAACGTTTCACATGCACGGCGAACTTACCCGTGCGCGTCCGATAGACCCGAAACTCCTCGACCCTGCGTCCATCGAACCGCCCCCATTCACCGAGCAGCACGCCGGAGAAGCGTTGTTTGCGCCCCGCGCCGGGCCCCACCCGCACGATGATTTCGTCGTAGCCCTCCCGTCGCCCCTCCTCCACCTCGATGAACCGCCGCAACGCCCGCGCGAGCGCCGCCGACAGATTGCCCCCGGCCAGTTCCTGCGCTCGCTGATAGAGCGGGAGATCATCGTCGGAGACGTAGATCGTTTTGTTCGGCATTCTCACCTCCATCACATCATCACTATACGTATGAGTATACATATATGATAGCATGGATGTCAAGCATGCATTACCGCTCCACAGGGTGTATGCATTCTCGTGTTTCGCGGGAAAGGGCCCACCCCCTGCCCCCTCCCGGCGCGGGAGGGGGTTCATTCCGGCTTCCTCCTTTTCGGCTCCCCTCTCCGCGCCGGGGAGGGGTTGGGGGAGGGGTTTCCGGCAAGCACGCATACGCCTGCATCGCGACACGGCAGCACGTTGCCTTGCGTGCGCCGGAGCATCGGGTAGACTGTGGCGCGGATAGCGGTGGGCGTCCTTGATTATCGCCGGAGCGAGCAATGCGACTGTATTTGATGGTGCTGGCGACCTTCGGGCAGGGCGATCCCGTGCCGAGTTACCTGATTCGCACCGACGACGGGATCAATGTGCTGATTGACACCGGTTTCTCGCCGGAGATGATCGCGGCGTCGCAGCGATCAAGCAATGACGGCCAACACATTCGCGATGCGGTTCCCATCACGGATCACCTCGCCGCGCTTGGTCTCGCGCCCGAAGATATCCACTATCTGATCGCGACACACTTCGACCCCGACCACGCCGGGGCGCATGATGTCTTTCCGCATGCCGAGATTGTCGTCCAACGTTCACATTATTTGGTGGCGAAGGAAGGGACGGATCGCCGGTACGCCATCAATCAATCGCACTGGGACGCCCCCGGTCTGCGCTACCGGTTCGTTGATGGCGATACCGAACTGCTGCCTGGCATCGTCCTGATTGAGACGAGTGGGCATGTGCCGGGCCATCAGTCGGTGCTTGTCCGCCTCCGCGAGACGGGGCCGGTGCTCCTGACGATTGACGCGATCAACCACGCCGGGCAGCGCGACCCGGAGACGCGCACGGTGGCCGGTTACGACACGGACGAGGCGAGCACGCGGGCAAGCACGCGCAAACTGCGCGACATCGCGGCACGCGAGGGCGTCCAGCTCGTGATCTACGGGCACGACCGCAAGCAGTGGCCGACACTGAAAAAGGCGCCAGCGTATTACGCCTGAACAGGGAAGCGTCTCAAAGTCGGTCGGTGGATGCTGAAAGCGCGCGGTCGAGCCGTTCGTCCCACTCGCCGTTGAGGCGTGCCACCCGCAGTGCGACCAGTTCTTCTGCGCGATCCCGGCGCCAGCGCA
>JBPCPB010000131.1:0-24139 GCA_050999735.1 Thermomicrobiales bacterium
GCGCCGTGCCACCCGCTGCGGCGAGCGTCGTCGCGGGGTAGGCGACGCTCCTGACGCCGCCGGGCAGAGTGGCGGGCGAGAGGGTGATCGTCGGCGTGGTGACGCTGAGGGTGTACGCCTGGCTGCCGGTGACGCCGTTGGCATCCTTTGCTTGGATGGTGAAGGAGAACGTTCCACCCGCGGTCGGGGTACCGGAGAGCAGACCACCCGTCGAGAGCGATAGCCCGGTCGGGAGCGTGCCCATTGTGACGGTGAAGGTATAGGGAGCCGTGCCGCCCGTCGCGGTCAGTGTCTGGCTGTAGGGGATGCCACCTGATGCGGCGGGCAGGGTGGTCGGGCTGAGGGTGATCGTCACTGCGGCGCTTTGCGGCTCGAAGGCGCCGATTGAGCAGGAGGGATTTCCGGCAGTGCCATTGCCACGCGGGAAGCCGCGCTCGTCCATGCTCCCCGCGCCCGTGCCGGTCGGTGGAAGCGGCGCGGTGCAGATGGCGGGATCGCCGTGGTTGAAGGCGGGGCTACCGGTGGTGATCGCGAAGGTTGGGGCATGAGAGCCATTGGGCAGCACTGTCGCCGCTGTGCCGCCGTTGTCCGCAAGCATGCCGAGTTGGGGATTCTGCACGGGGATCGTCGCGCCACATGAGGTGTCGCCGAACTGGAGGTTATGCCCCCCATCACCGATCGTTCCGCCAAGGGCGGTGGCGCAGTTGCCGCCGGTGTTCCCGGCGATGATCGTGTTCGTCAGGGTGAGAGGGCCGCTGTTGTCGTTGAAGAGCGCGCCGCCTGTCGTGCCGGAATTCGCGGAGAACGTGCTGTTCGTCACCGTCACGGCGCCGGTGTCATCCCGGAGGATGCCGCCGCCGCCAAACGTGCCGCCCGCATTGTTGGAGAATGTGCTGTTCGTCACGGTCAGCGCGCCCGTGCCGCTCATCTCGATGCCGCCACCGCCATCCGAGGTATTGCCGGAAAACGTCACGTTCGTCAGCGTCAGCGTGCCCTCAGCCTGTTCGATGCCGCCGCCACCACCACCGCTGCCAGTCGCACTGTTGTTCGCGAAGATGCTGTTCGTCACCGTGATCGCGCCGCCCTCCTCCTCAATGCCGCCGCCGGTGTTTGCCCCGCCCGCACCCGTGGCCATATTGCCGGAGAGTGTGCTGTTCATTACCGCCAGCGTGCCGGTGGTGTAGATGCCTCCGCCCCGGAAAGCGGAGTTGCCGGAGAAGATACTGCTCGTCACCGTCAGCGTGCCACCGTTCCTGTTGTCGATGCCACCGCCAACGCCGCTGCCAGCGGAGTTGCCGGAGAAGACGCCGTTCGTCACCGTCACGTTGCCGCTGTTGTCGTTGGTGATGCCACCGCCGCCGCTCGTGGCGTTGGCGGAGAATTGGCTCCTCGCCACCATCAGCGTGCCACCGTTGTTGTAAATGCCACCGCCAATAGATGCTGAGTTGGTGGAGAAGAAGCTGTCCGTCACCGTCAGCGTGCCAATCTCGTTGGCGATGCCACCGCCGACGCCGTTGGGCGCGCTGTTGCCGGAGAAGTCGCCGTTCGTCACCGTCAGCGTGCCGAAGTTGGCGATACCGCCGCCACTGGGCGCTGAGTTGGCGGAGAAGGTGCTGCTCGTCACCGTCAGCGTGCCACCGTTGTTGGCGATACCGCCGCCGAATCCGGAGGAGTTGCCGTGCTGAATCGTCAGGCTGCTGATCGCGGCGGTCACGCCACTGTTCACTCGAAAGACCGTGACGCCACCGGTCGGCGTGCCGCCTGGGTCGCAGCCCGTGCAGCCGCCGTCCACGGTGATCGTCGCGCCCGTGCCGTCAATCGTCACGTTCAGCGCGAGCGTCAGCGGCCCTTGCGCCTGATTGACATTGATCGTGCCGCTTACCGCGAAGGTGATCGCGCCGCCGGTTCCTGCCGCCGCGAGTGCGTCCCGCAGTCGGCAGGTCCCCACCGCGTGTCCGACCATGCAGTTCGCCGCCACCGCCGCGCCGTCTCCGAGGCTGTCCACGGTGATAGCCGCCGCCCCGACGGACTGCGCGGACAAAACAGGCAGTAGGCTCGCCAGCAGCAGCACGACAATGCCGATGCGTCCGCTCCAACGCGAACGGTGACGGTGCATTCCCTTCATCTCTTTCCCTCCGCCCTCTCTACCGGTGCATGCACGCAGTGGATTGCTCCTCCGCTTCGCACAGAGGAAGTGATTTCGTGAGTACTGCGTATCAGTGTAGAGGAAGGGTATGGGAGTGGATACTAGGGGAATCCCTGGTTTATCCCCTGGTTTCGTCCGTGGCCGACGGAGAAGTGCGCGTCCTCGTCGCCGTAATCGGCGGCGGTGCGCGGTAGCACGGCAGGATGTACGCCGTGCGTGGGCTGCCGGGCCGTCTCCGCGTCACGCGCCGCTTCGGGGAGCCGCCTGCGGTTCCACTCGCATCCTCGCACCCGTATGCAACACACGGCATGCATGATGCAGCCCCGCTGCCGCTTCCCGGTCTTCCGCCGGGCGCTATTGCCGCAGGAGCATGCTCACATTGTTGCTGACGTTGTTGGTGACGGCGAGACCGAGTTTGCCGTCTCCGTTGAAGTCCCCGCAACGATGCCCTCAGGGTTGATACCGACGGCGAAGGGGGAGTTGGGCGCGGGCGCGAAAGTCAACATCCTCCGTGCTTGCGGTGTCACCATCACATTGGCGCTGTTGTTGCTATTCCTCAGGGCTTATGCATTCTCCTCGCCGTCGGGACAACCTCACTCCCCAGCCCCCTCTCCATTGCGATGGAGAGGGGGAGCAGGCCTCTGGAAGAGCCGAATGTGCGGGGAATGCCACGGCAATTTGCCTGAGTCACCCCTCTCCATCGCGATGGAGATGGGAGGGGGTGAGGTTTTTCGAGAACGCATAAGCCCTGTGCTATTCCTTGTCCCACTGCCGGGCGGCGGTCACGCGGTTGTACCTTGCGGTGTCACCGTCACACTGGCGCTGTTGTTGCTGCCATTCGGGTCGCTCTGATCGCTGTGGCTGATGCTCGCCATGTTCGTGATCGCCGTTCCCACCGTCCCGCTCGCCGTTGCCACCAGTTGCAACGTCGCGCTCGCCGTGTTCGCCAGTGTCCCCACCGTCCACAATCCCGTCGCGCTCGTGTAGGTCGTGCCCGCGCTCGGTGTCGCGCTGATGAACGTCAGCCCGGCGGGCAGCGCGTCCGTGACGGTCACGCCCGTCGCCTGGTTCGGGCCATTGTTCGTCACGGTGACGGTGAACGTGACGGTACTCCCCTGTGTCGGGGTGGCCGTGCTCGCCGTCTTGGTCACCGCCAGATCCGCGATCTGCGCCGTCGGTGACCGCGGCGTCACCGTCACACTGGCGCTGTTGTTGCTGCCATTCGGATCGCTCTGGTCACTGTGGCTCACACTCGCCGTGTTCGTGATCGCTGTCCCCACCGGACCACTCGCCGTCGCCGCCAGTTGGAGGGTCGCGCTCGCCGTGTTCGCCAGCGTCCCCACCGTCCACAATCCCGTCGCGCTCGTGTAGGTCGTGCCCGCGCTCGGTGTCGCACTGACGAAGGTCAACCCGGCGGGCAGGGCATCGGTGAGCGTCACCCCCGTCGCCACGCTCGGTCCATTGTTCGTCACCGTCACGGTGAAGATCACTTGACCGCGCTGGGGCGGGATGGTCGTGCTCGCCGTCTTGGTCACCGCCAGATCGGCGGTTAGTGGCCCGCCCGGCGTCGGGGGACTCGCCGTCGGTGATCCGCTCACCTGTGCGGCGGCGGCGACATGCGGAGAGACGAGGATCACCGGCGCCGCATACGCACTCGCCTTGAGCGCCACCTTCATTGCGTCACGCCGTGAGACTTGCTGCTTCTCGTCTGCCATCCCGCCCACCTCCGCAGATTATGTCTACTTCCCCATACTATTATCGTAGACTGACCGTAGCGTACAAACATTTGGAAGTCAAGTCCCGATTACCTCAATCTGTACCAAGTGTAGAGGGAGGGTATGGTGGTTTATCTCCTGGTTCTATCCATGCTTAGGGAACTGGAGATGGGGCGGAGCGATCAACCAGGCCATTGTTGACCGCCCAGACTGCCAACTCGGCGCGGGTGTGGAGGCCGAGTTTGCGCATGCTGTGGGTGAGATGCAGTTCCACCGTCTTTTCGACGATGAAGAGTTCCTCGGCGATGCGCCGGTTCGTCTTGCCCGTCACAAGCATCGCCACGATCTCACGCTCGCGCGCGCTCAATCCGCCGAACGGTGGCATTGCATGGCCTTTTGTCTCTGAGGGTATGTCGGGTTCGGTCGCCAGCGCCATCGCGATGGCATCCTCGACAGGTAACGCGCGGCCCTCCTGCTCCAACGCCGCGCTGGCCGCGTCACCGAGCGTGTGGCGTGCGGGTTCGAGCCTCTCGGAGAGCCATCGTTGCACGGGGAGGGGACAGGGTGCGGCGATCGTTTCCCGGATCGCCGCCACCGCGCCGAAGACGCGAAGCGCCCGCGCGTACTGACCCTGGAGCGCATGCAAGGCGGCAAACATCTCCAGACAGTCGGCGATGCCGAGCATGCTCCGTCCCACGCGATGGAACGCGAGACCCTCCGCGAGAATGGCGTATGCCCGGCTCGCATCCCCCTCGATGATGGCGAGGGCGCCGTGCCAGCGCTGGGCGCGCGCCACCGTTTCCCCCATCTCCCAGTTGCCTGACCATGTTGAGGCCCTCTTCCAGGCGGATGCGGGCGAGCCGGGTTTCACCCAGCATCAGCAAGGCCGTGCCCGAATTGTGCAGTGCCTGGCTGAGCGCGAACTGATCGCCCGATGCCCGGCCGGAGGTGATTGCCTCTTCATGCAGCCCGCGCGCGTCATCGAAGGCGCATTGGTCGAACGCGATCAGTCCGAGTCCGGTGAGCGCGATCGAGATGCGTCTCATATCGTGCTGCTGCCGCGCGATCGCGAGCATCTCCGCGAGTGGCACGCGGGCCTCATCGTGCGCGCCATGCCCAATCATCAGCCGACCGGCGGCGAAGAGCGCGTCCATCCGCATCGCCGCCGGCGCGCGTTCCGCTCCGCTCTCCGCATCGAGCGCCAAGAACGCGGTGAGCCATCGGCTTCCCTCGCTGAAGTGATCGAAGTGCCAAAAGAACCGCCAGAGGTCCGTACTCATCCGCATACCATGGTCGGCGCGCCGTGTCTCCAGGAGCCAGCGCAAGGCTTTGCGGATGTTGTCCTGCTCGGGCAGTAACCGATCCATCACGCTTTGCTGATCTCGTCCGGTCAACGCTACGCCCGCCGCTTCCGCCACCGTGCGATACCAGTCGGTGTGCGTGTGCCGTATCCGCTCCGCTTCGCCGCTGGCCGCCAGGCGCTCTTCCGCGTACTGCCGCACCGTCTCGAAGAGGCGGTAGCGCGCCGTCTCGTGCTGCTCCTCCATCTGCACCAGAGACTTCTCGACCAACTGTGCGAGCAGGGCCAGGACGTCCGCACGCGCGATGTCGTCACCCGCGCAGACGGCTTCCATCGCGGCGAGGTCGCCGCCCCCGGCGAAGATCGCCAGTCGCCGCAGCACGACCTGCTCCTCCTCAGTCAGCAGCGCGTAACTCCAGTCGAGCGTCGCCCGCAGTGTCTGGTGCCGTGGCGCTACCGTCCTCCCTCCGTGGGTGAGCAGGGACAACGCCGCGTCGAGGCGGGCCGCGAGTTGAGTCATTGTGAGCATATGCGCGCGGGCAGCGGCGAGTTCAAGCGCGAGCGGCATGCCATCGAGGCGATGACAAATGGCGGCCACGGCGGACGCGTTCGTATCGGTGAGGGCAAAGGCGGGCTGTTGGAGGCGCACCCGGTCCACGAACAGTTGCACCGCCTCACTCGCTGCGAGGTGAACGGGCGTAGAAACGCCCGGCGTATCGGGCAGGGAGAGCGAGGGCACGCCCCAGGTCATCTCGCCGGGCACGCGCAGCGCTTCCCGGCTGGTGACAAGAAGATGCAGACGCGGGCACGCGCGCAGGAGCGTATCGGCGATTTCCGCGACCACGGCGACGAGATGCTCGCAGTTGTCCAGCAACAATAGCGCGGTTCGGGGCGCGAGCGCGTCGCAGAGCGTTTCGATCAGCGGGCGGCGCGGCTCCTCCCGGACACCGAGAACGGCCGCAATCGCCTGCGCAGCGAGTGCCGGGTCAGTCAGGCTGGCGAACTCGACGAACCAGAGACCGTCCGGAACAGAGACTGGCGCCTCCGCGTCCGCACACGCGGCTGCGACCGCACACGCCAGGCGCGTCTTGCCGCATCCACCAGGCCCGGTCAGCGTCAGTAATCGGGAGGAGTCGAGCAACCCAGCGACTACCGCGGCCGCGTCCTGCCGGCCGATAAACCGGGTGAGAAACGTCGGCAGATTGTGCGGCGGGGCGGCAGGGGCGATGGAATCACGCCGCGCCAGTGGCCATGGACCCGAGTGAGGATTGCGGACAGCGCCAGGAACAGAATCGCGGGGGATCGGTGTACGTGACGGCTGAGATTGTGCCATACCTAATACCTGCCCAGGCGTGGGAACGTCAGGTAACGTCGCGCCGCTGCATCGTGCGACTGCACGCAGTTTAGCACATTGCAGTTGCATCGGACGCGGTGAACACCTACCATCGTGTGTGATGCGACCATTGGATGATAAGCGCTCGGTATCGCCGTACGGATGCATGAAGATAGACAACGCATGATGCAGACAACGCAACACGCACACGGACAACCGGAGCGGCGGACGCCCATGTCGGCCTATGATGGTGTGCTGGATGCCCTGCCGCCGAAAATCCGCAACGCCCTGCTTGGCGCGGGTATCACCTCACTGGCGCAGGCAGATGCGCTCCCGGATGCGGCGCTTTTGCGCATCCGGTGGATCGGCCCGGAGACGGTGCAGTATCTCCGCGCGCTGATGCACCATTGCCCGATTGACCACGGTCCCATGCCGGCGCGCGACACCGAGGAGTTGCGCCGCTACGCGGGAGCGATTGCCGGGGAGATCGCGCGCGGCAGGCTCTCTTCCAACCTCACGGTGCGGACGATCCACGGCCCGATGCCGATGGGCGCGCTGGCCGAGCGATGGGAGGAGCCGGTGCATTGTGTCGTCGAAGACCTCAACCTCGCGCGGGCGCTGCTCCACGCGTTACGCTACGGGACGCTCGACGCCGAGTTTCGCGCCCTCTTCGCCGGCCTGACCGATCCGCAGCGCGCGATGGTGCGCTACCGTTACGACCCGGTAGCCCCGCTGACCTTCGCCGAGGCCGCACCGCGCATCGGGCGATCTCCCGAACGCACCCGCATGATCGCGATCGAGGCGCGCGACGCGCTCCTCACGCTCTTCGGCACGCATCACTTCCCGCGCACCCGCACGGCGATCCATTTCGCCGCCGCCCGGATCGCCGCCGGTGACAGCCTACGCGCGGTTGCCGATGACCTGACCGCACGCGGGCTTCTCCAGTATGGTCGCCACTTCGATGACCTGCTGATCCTCTGGCGGGCGACCAATCTGGAGCGCCCCTTCCCGACTGAGGAACGGATCGCCGCCGCCCGCGAGGGGCTGACCGAGGCGCAACGCGCCCTCCGCGCGGCCATTCGTCCGCGTGCCGACGCACTCAGTCGGAACTGCGGGGCATTGACGCCCACATGGCTCAACGATAACGCGGACGCGGCAGACCGCCGCGCCGCCCTGTGCTCGCTGGGATACACGGAGTTCGCGCCGGAGTGGTTCTGGTACGACCGCGCCGCGCATGCGGGGGTCGAGAGTGTTCTGCGGAAGGTCTTCGCGGTCGCGGCGCGCGTCACCCCGCGCGAGCTGCGCGCCGCGCTTGTCCGGCAACACGGGCGGCAGTTTCCCACGCCGCCGACGGAGATCGTGCGGGCGGTCACGCTCCGGCTTGGCCTCGCCACACCAGATGGCGACGCGCTCAAGCGGGCGCGGGGTTTCGATGCCGACCACGCATTGAACGATGCCTAAGAGGCGCTGGTCGCTTTTTTCCGCGCGCATGGCCCCGTTGTCACGTTTGGGGAACTCTTCGAGGCGAGCCGGGCGGCGGGCGACATATGGCGGCGCCTCGATCATATCCTGAGCCGCTCGCCGATCATTCGTAGGGTGCGGCAGGGTTTGTACACGCTCGTCGGCACGCCGCTGACGCGGCAGGAGATCGCGGACGCAGCGGCCCGCATGCAGCCTACGCAGTCCGGGGGCGAACTCCGCTACAATGTGGACGGGACCGTAACGTATGAGGCGCCCGCGAGTGCGTGGCTCCTGCATAGTGGCGTGCTCAATGCCGCCGAACTACGGCCCTTTGAAGGAGCGTGGCAGACCGTGAGCGGCACGCGCGTGACAATCCGTGGGCAGACAGCCTGGGGGCTGGGCAAGGCGATTCGGGTGCTGGACCTCGCGGTCGGCGAGTGCGTCGCTATCCGGCTCGATACATGGGAGCGGACAATTGCCGTCGAGCGGTGTCGCCAATGACCGGCAAGATCACCGGCCAGCGCATCGCGGCGGTCGCGCTGCTGCAACTGGACGGCAGCGAGCGCGCTGTTGGGATGGAAGACCTCGCGATGAAAATAGCGGAACTCGCGCCCGGTCGCTTCCGCTGGAAGAAATACCCCGAGCAAATCAACATCGAGACCATGCGCGCGATGATCTCTCAATTACGTCGGGTCAATCCGCCCCGCGTCTCCGGTGGCGTGCGCGACGGCTGGATGCTTACCCCGGCGGGTATCCACTGGGCCTGCCAGACGCCGGGGGTCGCGTCCGCACCCGTGCTCGAATCACTCGCACGCGGCGCGGTGCAGCTGCGGCAAAGCGACGCATGGGAGAAGTTCGCCCGTCTCGCGCCGGAGGAGATCACCGTCTACGACGCGCGCCGCTTCCTCAAAGTGGACGAATACACCAGCCCGCGCCGCCGCAAGGAGCGCGTGCAGGCCATCCGTAATATCGCCGCCCACGACGACGATCTCGATGCGCTCGTGGCCTATCTGCGCGATCACTTCCCGGAGGAATGGCGATGACGACACCGATCACCGTGACAAGCCACACCGCGCGGGACTTTCTCCAAAATGCCGCGTACTTCAGCACGGTGCCGAAGGTGGTCTGGGAGTATGTCTCCAATGCGATAGACAACCCCGGCGAGCGCGAGGCGATCCATGTCGAGGTCCGTATCGCGCGCGAGCGGATCGTCATCAAAGACAACGCCGCCGGGATGACGCGCGACGATCTCAATCGCTTCTTCACGATGCATGGTGAGAATCTCAAGAGGGCGGAGGGTAAGAAAGTGCGCGGGCGGTTCGGGACGGGCAAGTGCGCCGCGTTCGGCATCGCCTCCCGGCTGCGTGTCGAGACGGTGCGCGCGGGCCGGCTGAATGTCGTCGAGTTGGATCGCGCGGACATCGCCGCCGCCGGTGGTGGCGGCATCCCGGTGCGCGACATCACTGTGGACGCGCCGACGCGCGCCGAGACGGGCACGACGATCCTCATTTCCGCCCTGCACACGAAGCAACTGGAGATCCCCAACGTCATCCGCTACATCGAGCGGCACCTCGGGCGGCAGCATCAGATTCACACCGTCACCGTCAACGATCATCTCTGCGAATTGGAGGAGCCGATCACGAGCGCCATCCGGCAGTTCGCGGCTCCGGCCTCGGTCGCCGCACGCCTCGGCGCGATCACCGCGACGATCAAGGTATCGCCCACCCCGCTCGATCCCGAGACGGCGGGGATAGATGTCTTCTCTTACGGCAACTGGCATGATACGACGCTGGCGGGGCTGCCGGTCAACGAACTGACGCGGCGGCTCTTCGGCGAGGTCGAGGTGCCGCTGCTCGAAGAGTACGAAGGCCCGTTTCCGCCCTTCGACAATACCCGCAATAACACACTCAGCCCGCAGAATCCGCTGGTGGCAACGCTCTTTGGCTGGCTCTCCGCCTGCCTGCGCGAGATGTTGACGGCACTGGAAGGCGAGGAGGACGAGCGCAAGCGTTCCTCCGAGGCGAGGGCGCTGCGGACGGAGGCGGGCCGGATCGAACGAATTCTCAATGAGGACTTCCGCTCCCTCCAGATCGCGCTCGAACGCGGCCGGAAGACGCCCGCCGTCGGATGGGGGCAGGAAGAAGGCGTCGCGATGCGCGGACCGGACGACGCCTCGCCCTTCATCGCGACCGACGCCGCGGGGAATATCCCGCTCGATAATGACGCCGCGACGAGCCTGATGGACTCCGATGCGCCCTTCGTGCCGATGGCAGAGACCGGGGAGGGTGAGGCACCCATGATGCCTCCCTCCGGCCCCGGCGATGGGCCAGGGGAACCGGGCGCACCGCCGGAGGGTGCAGCCGACATCGGCGCCGACGTTCTGCCCGATCCCCACGCACTCGTGGGAACTGGTGAGGAGCGCGCAGCGCAGCGGGAGATCGCCCTCCGTCCGCGCCGGTTATCCGGCTTCGGCCTCGACTTCCGCAACGAAACCACGTCCGCGCCCCGCTCGCGCTACGAGGAGACGACGAAGACGATTGTCATCAACCTCGATCATCCCCAATTAAAGGCGGCGCGAAAACTGGGGCCGCAGGCGTCCGCCGCCTTCCGACAGATGAGTTACGAACTCGCCTTCGTGGAGTATGCGCTCGCGCTGGGTAACGAGCACTTACGCCGCGACCCGCTGATTTCCGGCGAAGACGCGCTCTACGAAATCCGCGAGACGATCAACCGCGTCACCCGCCGCATCGGCGACATCTTCTGACGCGAAACTGGGGAGGATCGCAAAGGCGCAAAGAACACAGAGATCGCAAGGAGGGGAAAAGGCGGGCCGGAAGTCCGCGCAGCCGAAGGAGCCAGTGATGGAGTCCCTATCTGATCTCATCCAAGCCAGGCAAGAAGAAATCACCGCGTGGCTCGCACCCGGCCTCGATATTGATATGCTTGTTTCTACACCCGCATCGCCATCCTATCGCGCAGCGCTCCCTGAGTTCGATCTTATCGGTGAGGGGGCAACAGAGGATGAGGCGATCAATGCGCTGATGACACGCTTCTCGGATTTCCTCAATACCTTTATACTCAGCGACACGCCTCTTCCAGATCGTCGTACATGGCTTGCTGCACACCCCGACCGACCAACGGATGGCGGCAATGAACGATGACGCAATCATCGCGTACATCCGCGAGTGCCTCGAAAATGGCAACTACGATTGGGATAGCGCACACCTCGATCAGCACATGATTGCCGAAGGATTTGACGAGGACGACATAGCGCAAGCGGTAATTGAAGGCAAGCCGTTCGAGATTGCCGCAGACCGCAGCCGATGGCTGTTTTGTGGTACTGTTCCGTTTCTGAGGGAATATCAGCAGTTTCGCGATCGTTCGCTCCATGTTGACGTACAGTATGAAGAAGGGGCGCGGGTTAACCTCGTGACGGCCTATCGCCCGTTGGTAGAGAAATGGGAGACGGAGACGCGACGGAGGCAGTGAGGTGCGTGACACAGACGAGGTCACAGTCGAAACGTTCGACATCCGCGAGATGGGGCCATATATTGGACAGCGGATCGCTGGAACATCCGGCGATGTCGTCGAGGCAGTGCTGACGAAGAAATATGCCTTCGTGGATCGAATCACGATCCGGATCGTTGACATTCCCGCCCGGTTCGATCGAGTGACGGGAAAGACCTACATCTCGTCGCGCGACGGAAGAATTCTCACGCATATCGTGCGCCGCTATACAAATATTCTTCGTAAACAGCGCGCGCGCCCGACAGCGAGATTTCGGGTCGTTCCACTGCGGGTGCGACTGAACGCCCCGGATTTGCTTGCAGCGTAGGATCATTCCTTGTATAGCAGCCGCTTCGTGATGGATACGCATAAAACCCGTATCTCAGTGCCGGCGATTCAGGTTGTATACCCTGCGTCTACGATACCCCATGGTCGCGCATCCTGTGGCATGATACCGAGCAAACCTCACCCCCAGCCCCTTTGTCGAGAAGGAAGGGAGACGGAGGGATGATGCGAAACGTAAGGGTGCAGGCCGCGCGCCCAATGAGGGAGTAGGCAA
Source organism: Thermomicrobiales bacterium (assembly GCA_050999735.1). Lineage (GTDB taxonomy): Bacteria > Chloroflexota > Chloroflexia > Thermomicrobiales > JALYUS01 > JALYUS01. Next base: position 12,022 of record JBPCPB010000131.1, read on the forward strand.
ACACATGGCAGCGAACAGCAAACTCCGCGTTTTGGTCTGGTCCGAGGGCACCGCACCCAAATTCGCGTACCCGCACGACATCAACGATGCCGTGGCGACGGCCCTCAAGTCCGATCCCAAACTGGAGGTACGCACCGCGACCTTCACGGACGACGAGCAGGGATTGAGTGAGGCATCGCTGGTGAATACCGATGTGCTCGTCTGGTGGGGGCATCTGCTCCACCGCAACGTGCAGGATGTCAATGTCGAGCGCGTGATACTGCATGTGCGGGAGCGAGGGATGGGTTTCGTGCCCCTCCACTCGTCGCACATGTCCAAGCCCTTCACCCAATTGATCGGTGCGTCGGGATTTATCGGTGGCTGGAAGCACGACGCTGGGCCGGAAACTATTGAAGTCGTCATGCCGGAACACCCCGTCGCGCGGGGCGTCTCAGACATGGTGATCGAGGATGAGGAGATGTACGACGAGCCGTTCGAAATCGGCACGCCGGACGCCGTCGTCTTTCACTCGACCTTTCCGAATGGCAAGCAGATCCGCTCCGGCCTCGCCTACCAGATCGGCAAGGGGCGCGTCTTCTACTATCGCCCCGGCCACGAGGAAAACCCGACCTTTTACCGCCCCGACGTGCGGCGCGTTATCCACAACGCCGTCCGTTGGGTAGGGCTAAGGACTGAGGACTAAGGACTAAGAGCCGGTTTCAAAACCACCAAGACACCAAGGACCACCAAGAACACGAAGGGGGAAGAACTGTTTCTTGATCGTGGTATTCTTTGTGTTCTTGGTGTCTTGGTGGTTTCTCTTTCGTCAGTTTTGCAACATGCTCTAAGCGGGGAGGAGCACATAATGTGTGGCAGCCCAATAATAGCGGATACTGGGAGAATGGTGCGATGATGGATGAGTCGCTACTTAGTCCTCAGCCCTTCGTCCTTCGTTCTACCCCCGTCCGTCTTGGCTTGATCGGCTGCGGGCGGATCAGCCATCAGCATATGCGGGCGCTGCGGGAGATACCGGCGGTGATCGTTGCGGGGCTGGCGGATGTGCGCGAGGAGAATATCGCCGCACTGACGGCGGACTTCCCCGAACTGAAGAACGCGGAGGCGTATCACGACTATCGCGAGATGCTGAAGACCAATCTCGACGGCGTGATTATCATGACGCCGCATGGCCTCCACTATCAGCACATCAAGGAGTCACTGGAGGCGGGCAAGCACGTTCTCTCGGAGAAGCCGTTTGTCACGCAGCCCGATCAGGCGCGGGAGTTGATCGCCCTCGCGACGGCGCGGGAACGCATCCTGATGGTTTCCTATCAGAATCCGCGCCTTTGGCCCTACCGCTATACCCAGCAGCAGATCGCGGCCGGCAACCTCGGCGACATTCTGTTTTACTCCGGCCAGATTACGCAGCAGTGGGGCGCATTCGGTGGCTGGCGGCTCTCCTCGACGCTCAGCGAGGGCGGTATGCTCGTGGATACGGGCAGCCATTTCGTGGACATCATGCTCTACCTGACGACGATGCGGCCCGACACCGTCGCGGCCTTCAATGATACCGATGGCGAGCAGGTGGACATCATCAACGGCGCGGTGATCCGCTTCAACGGCGGGCGCGTGGCAACTCTCGCGGCGGTCGGGCGCGGGCCGACGCTCTGGAATATCACGATTGTCGGCACGAAAGGCACTATCGAAATCTGGGATCGCGACAACATCCGCCACATCGGTGCGGATAACTATGTCGGCTGGATCGGCACGCCACGCACGAACCTCGTCCCGCCCGAAGGGGAGCGACCGGAATCTACTACCCCACAGGCCGAATTCGTCGCTGCGGTCGCGAAGAACGACCTGAGTGCATCGGACGCCGCACGCGGCCTCGCTGTCGCCCAACTGACGCAGGCGATCTACGCCAGCGCGCGTGAAGGCGGCACGCCGGTTGCAATAACGAGTGGCGAGTAATGAGCGGTAGCGTAGGCTTCAGCCTGCTTTTCTGCGTTCCAGATCGCAGGCGGAAGCCTACGCTATCGGATACTATGCTTGTATCGCAGTGACGATAGCGAAGAGGACGAAGGCGGCGCACGCGAGCACGACGACAATCAGCACGAAATCGAAGGCCCGCCAGAGCGGATGACGCGAGCGCATCAGAAGGCAATGAGCAATGAGCAACGAGCAATGAGGGGGTAAAATCTCCACGCTGGAAGCTGGATACCTCTATGGTCGGCATCCGGTGCCCGGCATCTCTCCTCATTGCTCATTGCTTGTTCCTCATTGCCCATTACTCGGTTTATCGCTTTTCAATCGGCACGTAATGGCGGTCGTACTGGCCGGTGTATTCCGCGCGGGGGCGGATGAGCCGGTTATCGGCGTATTGCTCCAGGACGTGCGCCGCCCAACCGGACATGCGCGAGATAGCGAAGACGGGCGTGAAGAGGTCGTCCGGGATGCCGAGAGCGCGATAGACGGTGCCGGAATAGAAATCCACATTGGAGTGGATGTTCTTCTCCTTGAGCATCGCGTCTTCCATCGCGCGCAGGGTGAGGAACATGTTCTCGTTGCCCGATTCCTCGCAGACCTGCCGCGCCATCTCCCGCAGGTGCGTCGCGCGCGGGTCTTCCGCCTTATAGACGCGGTGGCCGAAGCCGGAAATCTTCTGATGCGCCGCAATCTGCTCGCGGACGTATGCGACGGCGCGTTCCGGGTTGCCGACCTGATCGAGAATTTTCACCACTTCCTCATTCGCGCCGCCGTGCAACGGCCCGGCGAGCGAGGCGACGGCCGCTGTTGTCGCGCCGTAGAAGTCGGCGAGGGTGGCGGCGACGACACGGGCGGCAAAGGTCGAGGCGTTCAGTTCGTGGTCCGCGTGGAGGATAAAGGCGATATCGAGCGCCTTTTCCTCGGTGTCGGTCGGCGGGGCGTCGTGGAGCATCGTCAGGAAGTTGCGGGCGGTCGAGAGATCGCGGGTCGGCGCGACGGGTTTGTTGCCCGTGCGGATGCGGCCATAGGCGGCGATGATCGTTGGGATTTTCGCGGCGAGGCGGATCGCCTTGCGTCGGTTCGATGCCATGCTTTTGTCTTCCGCCTCGGGATCGTACATGCCGAGCGCGGAAACGGCGGTGCGCAGGACGTGCATTGGGCGCGCGTCCTTCGGGAAGGAATGCAGGAGGTCCATCACTTGCTCCGGGAGCGGACGCTCGTCCACGAGCTGGCCCGTCAGTTCGTCGAGTTCGGCCCGTGTCGGCAGTTCGCCGGACCAGAGCAGGGAAATTGTCTCTTCAAAGGAGGCGTGGTCGGCGAGATCATGGATGTCATAGCCGAAATAACTGAGGACGCCGCGCTCGCCGTCCACGGCGCAGATGGCGGAGTCGCAGGCGACGACACCTTCCAGCCCCGCGGGTTTCGTTCCTTTTCCCGTGCCGGTCGCAGACATGGATGATTCCTTTCGTTGATACTGGCCAATCAGTGGCACTATGCCACGTTCGCGACAGCGGCGCTGGTCGCGCGTTTGACGTTCAGATCAATGCCGTCGAGTATTGGCAGGTGGTCATGGCTGGCGACGCCCAGGAGCAGCCATCCTTCGAGTACTTCCGCCAATTCATCCTGGCATGCTTCAATCGTCTCCGCGTTTGCCCAGACCCCTGGAAACTCGGGGATCGTACCGAATATCGTTCCATCTTCCGGGATCGTTTCGAAGCGAGCACGACCGAGCGCCGCTTCAACATACTCCACAATCAGTAATGCCACCGTCTCTCTCCCGCCTCTCGATGTCGAACAACCGACGATGTGTCCATGATACCATGTGAGGAACGACGAACAAGACGAAGGAGGGCGCAACGAGCGACGGAACGAGCACCCACCGATAGCCGCGTTATACGCTCCTCGCTCCTCCGTTGGTCGCTTCAGCGATGGCATCGTCGAGCGTGAGCGCCGCTCCCGCTTCCCATGCGACCGCGAAGGCTTCGTCTCCGATGGTGGCGTGCGCGGCAGCGAGGGCGCGGTCATGCCAGTCACGGTCAACGGGCGCGACCGGGGCATGGATCTTCTCCCGCATCGTCGCCGCGAGCGCGAGGCATTGCACGGCCTTCCCGATCTCACCCTGCCCTTGTGCCGCCTGGCTCAGGCTCTCGATACATTCGATGACGCCAAGTGTATTGCCGACCGCTTGGTACATCTCGACTCCCTCGACCGCCAGTGATCGCGCTCGGTCGTAGTTGCCGAAGTCGAGCGCGATCCGTGCCAGACTCCCGACGGCGTTCGCGATGCCCCATTTGTCCCCCGATTCCCGATACAGTGCCAGACTCTCCGTACACAGCGCTTGTGCGCGCTCGAAGTTGCCCTGATCCCGCATGACGAAGCCGAGGTTGTACAACAAAAGGCCGATGTGCCGTTGGTCTCCCAGACGCCGGAAAAGAGCCAGACTTTCCGCATACAGTGCCGCGCTGCGCGCATAGTTTCCTCGGTCTCGCTCCAACACGCCAAGATTGTTCAGCGAACGGGCGTACCGAGGAGTGTCGGGACCTTCCCGCGACAACGCAAGACTCTCTTCATGAAGAGCCAATGCACGATCATGATTGCCTTGCCGTTGTGCCACCATCCCCAGGCAGGTCAGGGCGCCGGCCATCATGTCTGTATCGCCCTGTGCCCGCGCGAGATCCAGACATGTTTGGGCAAGCGCCGTTGCCTGCGTGTAATCGCCGTGCCGATATGCCAGCGCCGCCGCGCCATAGAGCGCCTTTGTCCGCACGGCCGCTGATCCCACGAATCCTGTCGTATCCTGTACCAGGAATTCGCTGAACCAGGCCCGCGCTTCGCTGAGATAGCCGCGTATCTCCCAAAATCGCCAAATTGCCCCCGCGATTCGGAGCCCGCTCTCCACGTCGCCCTGCTCCCGCGCCCATCGGAGCGCCGCGCGCATGTTGTCGTGCTCCTGATCCAGCCGTGCCAACCACAGTGCTTGCTCTGGCCCCGTCAGGCTCGGCTCCGCTGCTTCCGCCAGCCTCACGCAATAGGTAACGTGCCGACGCCCCAGTGCCTCCGATTCGCCATCCATCGCAAGCCGTTCCGCGGCATACTCGCGGGTCGTTTCGAGTATGGTCAGCCGCGGCTCATCGTTTTCTCCCGCGAAGGAAAGGAGGAGGTTCTTGTCGAGCAGCGAGTCCGTATAGTCGAGGATAGCGGTTTTGTGATCGCCCTCGGGGGCAAAGATCGCCTCGATGGCGTGGAGCGTTGCACCCCCAACGAAGACAGAGAAGCGCCGGAAGAGCGCCTGCTCGTCCGCATCGAGCAGGGTGTAACTCCACGCAATTGCGTCTCGCATTGTCTGGTGCCGCGCGGGGCGATCTGATGGAGCCGATGATAAGAGGTCTAAGCGACGATCGAGGCGTGCAAGGAATGCAGAGGGGGATAAGAGCCGGGACCGCGCCGCAGCCAATTCGATCGCCAACGGCAATCCATCGAGACGTACGCAAATTTCGGCAATTGCTGGAGCATCGGCGGCGGTGAGATGAAAGTCCGGCTTAATTGCCGTGGCCCGCTGCAAGAAGAGAGTAATTGCCGGATTCTCTGCCAGTATTTCAACCTCAGGCAGATGCAGGAGATTGGGAAGAATAAGTGGTGGGACGGGAAACTCATGTTCTCCTTGTGCGTGAATCGCTGCCCGGCTGGTGATCAGTATCTTCACCCATGGGCACGCCGACAGCAGATACGAAACGACTGTCGCCGCAGGGAGGAGATGCTCGAAGTTGTCAATGACCAGCAATAGTCGCTTCGTATGCAAATGGGCACTCAACGTCTCTTGCAGTATCTCTCCCGCATGCTCCCGCACGCCAAGTGTCCGTGTGATGGCCGAGATAACGAAGCCCGGCTCTCGCACAGCGGCGAGCGAGACAAAGAAGACACCATCTGAGAAGTCCGCCAGGAGGTCCGCAGCAACCGCAAGGCTGAGCCGGGTTTTCCCGATACCCCCCGGTCCGGTGATCGTGAGCAGCCGTACATCCGCATGCCGCAGCAGCGCGAGCATCGCCGCGCGATCCTCCGCACGCCCAACCAATGGGGTGGTCGGCGCGGGCAGGTTGTGGGGCGGCGGATTGATCGTCCTGAGCGGGGTATGGGCCGACGTGCGCCTACGAGCTATCTGCTCGAAGAGGAGACGGTCATCCGTACGCAGATCGAGTGCATCGGCGAGGAGCCGGACAGTCTCTTTTTGCGGTCGGTTCTTCATGCCGCGTTCGAGGTCGCTGATCGCTCGCGCGCTGATGCCCGACCGCTCGGCGAGCGTTTCCTGTGTGAGACCGGCGGCCAGGCGAAAGCGCCGCAGCAGGTCGCCGAAGGCCGGAATCGGTGGATCGGGTTCGTGCCTCTTCTCACGCTGCCAGGCAATGGCTGAAACTGGCTGGCGATCCGTCACGGTCGCACCTCTCGCGTCTGTATGCTCAGTGCGGTAACCACCTTTCTTCGTGCCTATTATTATTGCACATAGACTATGCACTCGCAAGGCGCTTGCTGGTGCGCTTTGCCTGATTTGTGTGAGAACTCGTGTGACCGTTTGTGTGCATTGTGCATGGTAGATGACGGCCCAAGACGGCAGACTGAGGCCAGACCATTCTCAATACACCGGTGTTGCGACCGCACGGGGCGGGCGGCACCGTTTCGGGAGGATGGGGAAAAGGTAGGGAGGTAGGACGATGGGAACACGACAGCATGACGCGATGGTCGAGATCGAGGGCGGATTGGCACAGGAGGAGCGCGCGAAGCGGTTGACACTGAAGCGACGGGGGTTGATCGCGGGAGCGGCGGCGCTGGCGGCTGGCGTGCTCGCCAAGCAGGCTGCCGATCCGCAAATCGTCTCGGCCCATGACCCCGATGATGTTTGGATCAACCACGACGTTTCCAGTGTATCGGTGACCTCGATCACTGCGGACCCGAACTACAGTCAGAGTTCCGGCACGGTTTTCCTCTCGACGGGGACGCCCGCGCGGGATCTGCTTGCCATTTACGGGCGTGGAAGCGGAAATGCGGCGGGGGTACAAGGGGATGGGGGATCGAATGGCGGAATCGGTGTACTCGGGAATAGCACCGGCGCCAATGCCGACGGCGTGCGGGGCAACGGGACCGGCAACAACGCGGGGGTGTCCGGCATTGCCGGCAACAATGGCGGCCCAGGGGTGATCGGCTTCGGCGGCAAGCAAGGGAGCGCGCCGGCGATCGGCGCGGGCGTGATCGGCACCACCTTCGGCTTCGTACCCGGTCCGGGCCAGAATGCGGGTGTTTACGGCCAATCGAATGTCGATGGCACGCCCGGTGTCTTTGGTCACGCGTTTGCGGGGAACACGAACGGCGTGACCGGCTCGGGCGCCAATGGTGGGGTGGGGGTGTTTGGCATCAACAGCAATGCTGCGGGGATCGGCGTGCAGGGCTTCAACGATCACGGCCCCGCCGTGCAGGGTAACACGAGCGAGGGCACTGGCGTGAAAGGGATCGCCACGAGCGGTACCGGGGTCTCCGGCGCCTCAGCGAGCGGCACCGGCGTCTACGGCTCCACGACGAACGGGTTCTTCGGCGTCTTCGGCGCGGCCGGTACCCCCGCTGGTGCGGCGGGCGTCCTCGGTTACTCCGGCACCGCCAACGGCACCGCCTTCGGCTCGGTCGTCGTCGCACCGGCCACCATCGCGGGCTATTTCAACGGCGAGGTGCATGTGGAGGGGCCGTTCTACGTGGATCCGATCAGCAACAAGCATGGGGTGATCGCCCACCCGGACGGCAGCAAGCGAGTGTTCTACAGCATGGAGGCCCCGGAGTCGTGGGTGGAGGACTTCGGCAGGGACACGCTGGCAGGCGGCAAGGCGGAGGTGCGGCTCGACGCGGACTTCGCGGCAGTGGTGCACACCGACGACTACCACGTCTTCGTTACCCCCCAAACTGATACAAAGGGGCTCTACATCGCGGCGCGGGGTGCGACCGGATTCACGGTGCGCGAGCAGCAGGGGGGCACGAGCAGCGGAGCCTTCAGTTGGCGGGTGGTAGCGAAGCCGAACGTCGGCGAGAAGGTGGCGCGCATGCCGAAGTACGCGCCAGCGTTCGACGCCGTCGCGCTCAAGAAGCAGGCGCTGGCGACGGCACACCCGCCGAAGAAAGAGTAGGCGCATTGCGGCGGTGGGACGGGCGGTCTTCCTGGTTTGTCAACCCGCTGCTGGCGCAGATCGGCGCCGGAGGCGCGATCCATTTCTTCAAGGGTGATGTGATTTTCGATGTCCAGGCGGTGACGGGGAATGGCATGGTGGACGAACAGAATGCCGCAGGCACCGTGGCCGCGAAGAAACTGGCGATCATCGCCTTCGGTCGACTGTAGCCAGCGGGATGTGGTGGCCGGGAGCGCTCGCTGAGCGGGAAGCATTCGGTGTATCAGCGGATCACTGTCGTGGCCTGCTGTGTCGCTTCAGCAATCATTTCGCCTGTCTCCATCGCGCGTCCAGCGTCCCATGTCGCGGTAAAGACGCCATCGCCGAGCGCCGCGCGAGCGTCCGCAATCGCCTGATCTACGTCGGGGCGATCAACGGGCAGGATCGGTGCGCCGATCCGCTCGCGCACGGCGCTCGCCGCTCCGAAGCAGCACGCCGCGCTCAGCCATATCTGGCGGCCAGCCATCAAGCGTGCGAGCCGTTCGATGCCCTCAACGACACCGAGGCGGCTACCGATTTCCTGGTAGATCGCCAACCCGTCGCGATAGCGTGACCATGCCCGCGCGCTGTCGTCCATTGCCGATGCGAGATCTCCGAGGATGACGAGCGATTGCGCGATGCCCCATCGGTCGTCAATTGCCCGACGGATCGCCATGCTTCTCTCGATGTACGCGTTTGCGTCGGTATACCTGCCGGTGTCGTGGGCGATCATCGCCAGTTGCGCGAGCGCGATACCGATCCCGCGCTTCTGCCCGATCCGTTCGTAGAGCGCGAGACTCTCTTCGATGAGCGGGAGCGCGCCTGCCGGATCGCCGCAGTCGCGCGCCATGTGCCCCTGATTCCCGAGGACGCTCGCCAATCCCTCGACGCGCCCCATCGCTCGATCCAGCGCCTCGCTTTCCCGATAATACGATGATGCGCGCTCGTAATCGCCCCGGAAGCGCGCCGTCCGGCCAAGATTGTGGAGGGTCTGTGAGATGCCGATCCGGTCGCCGATCTCGCGGCGCAACGCGAGGCTTGCCGTGTGACGCGCGAACGCGTCCGCGTAATCGTTGCGTTCGAACGCTGCGTTGCCGAGAATATTGAGCGCGGCCGCCATACCGCCCGTGTCGTCCAGTTCGCGGTAGCGCGTGAGGCTTTCCTCCGCGTATGTCATTGCCGCCGGTATGTCACCTTGCCGTAGCGCGAGTGTGGCGACGCCATGGAGCGCGACGGAGCGGATATCTGCCGACACAGTGTACGCGCGATCGAGCCCGAGCATCGTTTCGAGCCACGTTCGCCCCTCGCGGAAATAGCCGCGCGTGAACCAGAACCGCCAGAGCGCCGCCGCCAGCCGCAGCCCGATCTCCGGTTCATCCTGCTCGTGCGCCCAAGCGAGCGCGGCGCGGAGATTATCGTGTTCTCTGTCTACTTGGGTCAGCCATCGCGCGCGTGCTTCCCCGCCAGCGTCCGCCATTGCCATCGTGAGGAACCAGGTGGCATGAGTACGCTGTGTCCTTGCGCTCTCGCCCGCTTCGATCAGACGCTCGATGCCATACTCGCGCACGGTTTCCAGCATCGTGAAGCGCGTGGTGTTGCCCCACGCCTCCGGCTGTAAGAGACTCTTGTCAACGAGCGAGGAGAGTCCGCTCAGGAGATTGACCGGCTGCCCGCGCAACGCGCCGCCGAGCGCCTCCGCCGCTTCGAGCGTGCATCCGTCCGCGAAGACGGCAAGCGAGCGGAAGAGTTGCTGCTCATCGGCGGCCAGGAGGTCGTAACTCCAGTCAATCGCGTGGCGCATCGTCTGCTGGCGCGCGGGGAGATCGCTCGCTCCGCCCGTCAGCACGGCAAAGCGGTGTTCGAGGCGCGCGAGAAGCTCCGCCAGTTGGAACACGCGGGTCCGCGCCGCCGCCAGTTCGAGGGCGAGTGGCAGGCCGTCGAGGCGCGCGCAAATCCGCGCGATGACGTCCGCGTTGCCCGGCGTCAGTGCGAGATCGCGATTGATCGCCGTCGCGCGCTGCATGAAGAGTTCGACCGCCGGTGATCGCCGCACCCGCGCGATATCGTCGGACCCATGGAGATCGGGGAGGGGGAGCGGCCGCAAGCGATACTCGTGCTCGCCCCGGATGTGCAGCGCGGCGCGGCTCGTCACGAGGACTTTGAGGCCGTGGCACGCGATCAGCATGTCCGCGACGCGGGCTGCTGCCGGGAGCAGATGCTCGAAATTATCGAGCACGAGGAGCAGCTGTTTCCGGGCCAGATGCGCGATCAATGCTTCCCACACTCCCTGCTTTTTGTGTTCCGTGAGCCCGAACGTCTGGGCAATGGTCGGAAGGACGAGCGCGGCATCGCGGATTGTGGCGAGTGAGACGAAGAAGACGCCGTCCGGGTATGACGGGAGCGCGACGCGCGCGGCATCCAGCGCGAGTCGGGTCTTGCCGATACCCCCAGCCCCGGTGATGGTGGCGAGGCGCATTTCCGGCTGGCCCAGGAGCGCGTAAATCGCCGCGAGGTCGTCTTCCCGACCGACGAGGGGCGTCATCGGTATCAGGACGTTGCTCGGTGGCGGATCGCGCGGGACGTGACGCGGCGGGGCATTCCGCGTCCGCGCGGCGGCCTCGAAGCGCTGCCGTTCGTCTCCAGTGAGGTCGAGCGCGTCCGCGAGCAGGCGCAGCGTCTCGCGCTGCGTGCGCCGCCGCTCGCCGCGCTCGAGGTCGCTGACCGCGCGCGCGCTGATCGTCGCCCGCGCCGCCAGCTCTTCCTGTGTCCGCCCGGCCGCGATCCGGAACTGGCGCATGAGATCGCCGAACGGCGGCGTGGTGTACCGAGCCTGCGCCGCTCCCTGGCGCGTTGCGGCGATGGGAACCGGACGGCGATTCATCTGAACACGCACCCCCCGTTGACCCGTGTCGCGCGTCATGAGAGCCGTTTGTGACCGACAGTATTTCACGCACGATCACTGTTCGCAAGGTGGGCGGCGCGTGATTTCGGTGAGAATTCCGGTGACAATTTGCGTGGTTTCGTCGTGGCGCGTGGCGGCGAGCAACGGCACACTGGTGGGGACGCCAAACGGTTCAACATCCGCGATAGTAAGGGGGTCAGAGTGTTTGCAGCAGTCGGTACACGAACCCATTTCCTCGCGCGCGTCAGGATCACGCTCGCCGCCGTGTTCGTGCTGTTCGCGCTCGTCATCCAGGAGGCGCCCGCCGCCGCAGCGCCCCCCAGCGTGGCGAGCAATGTCGGCATCGTGGGCACCAACGACACCGCCTTCCATGGTCTAACGATCACGCCGGAGGGCACGGCCGCCACGATCACCTTCACCACCAATCAGGCGGTGCGCGCCGGGGCGTCGTACGCGATCGCCGGAGTGACCGGGCCTCTCGCGTCGGTTGTCAACACCCCGATCGCCCCGCAACCGGCGGCGGACGCCGCGCCGACGACGGCACGGGCATCCATCGCGAACGGCGCGGCCTTCACGGAGTCCATCACGTTGCCGAGTACGAGCCACACGATCCGGCTGACGGGCCTGAAATCGAACACCGTCTACACCGCCACTATCTGGATCGCCGACGGCGCGGGGCAGCAGACACAGAGCACCGCGGTGACCTTCCACACACCGAAGCAGCGCATCCGAATTACCTTCCCCAAGGCGACGATCACCGACTACGCCCAACTCATCGGCAACCCGGATGCCCTCTGGATCCTCAATGTGCGGTGGGCCGGCGGCGAATTGGGCACCTGCTACCCGTATTCAGGCACCCTGTGCCAACCCGGCGACACGGGCAACGCGGACAATTTCAATCAGTACTTCTTCACGAACGCGCAGAATCAGATCGTGGGCTACCTCTTCCGCGAGGAAGACTTCGGCAATGCCCTGCCAACCGCGTTCACGGTCGGTAGCGACGCGCAAGCGTCCTCGTGGTTGGACTCCCTCAACCCCTTTTCCTTCGAGCCACGGTGCGCCGATCCGCTCGGCT
>JBPCPB010000161.1:0-20840 GCA_050999735.1 Thermomicrobiales bacterium
GACTGACCTCGCACCCGCGTTGACAACCTGGCTACACAGGACACTGCGCACGACTGAACCGATGACCATCGAAGCATTGCCGTCGCGTTCCGATAACCGCTCGTATCGCCTCCAGAGCGGCGATACATCATGTATTCTGAAGGTGGTCCACCCGAAGCGCGCGGCGGCGGTCGCGCACGAACTGGCGATCCTGCCGTATCTGCATCAGCGGGGCTTCCCCGTTTCGGATGTGCTTGGGATCGCATCCGATCTGCCCGATGTGCCGGAAACCGCCGTCCTGCGCACCTATGTGGCTGGCGCGCCCGCGTCAGAACGATTCATCACTCTCGATGCTGCGGCGCGCGGTCAGCTGCTCGCGGCGATGGGCGCGTTGCTTGCGCGCGTCCACGCGCTCCCGCTCGCGGACGTGCGATCCTTCTGGCAGTTCCCGGAGGACACGGTGCATACGCCGGCGGACTGGTCCACGAACTTCATCCAGAAGAAGGTGGCGAGCGATCTCGGCGTCCTCGCGCCGAGTGGCGCGCTGGCGGCGGGTATCGTCGCGCAAATGGCGGCATTGCTGCCGCGTTGGGCTGCCGGACTGGCGGAAACGCCCGTCGTTCTCGTCCCGCTGCACGGCGATTTCTATCTCGACAATCTCCTTGTCACGGACGATGGCGCGATTACCGGATTGCTCGACTGGGAGGCGGCACGGCTTGGTGATCCGCTGTGGGAGTTGGCACGCACGCAGATCGCCTCGTTCAGCGACACGCCCGCCGAATACAATCGCTTCCTCGCGCCATATAGCCAACATATCCCCTTAGCGATTGACGAAGGACGGGTAGCGCGCTATCGGTTCCTGATGGTGATGGGCGATCTGCGCTATGCCGTCCGTCGCGCGCCGGAACTGACTACCGAACGCGCCGTATACCTGACGCGGTTCTGGCGACAACTCGTGGAGGCGCCCGGATGGTCCTGATCGGTCTTTTTTCACCCGTTACCGCCGCGATGGCGATGCCCGCCGATGCTGCCAACGTGCTCGCGTTCGCCGAGCGTGTCCTCGGCCCGCGGAAGACGCGACCCTTGCAACCGGACGGCAAGGAATACGACCTCTATCATCTCGCGTCGGTCTACCTCTCCGGCCGCAACGGTATCGCCCTCGCCCGCGCGAAGGATGACGATGCAATCGTCGCGATGATGGCGGTCCAGACGTTCGATCCCGTCTATCATGTCGAACATGTGGACGATGTGCATGCGTTTGCGGCAGACTACCAGTACACATCGGAGACGACCGCCGTCTACCGCCGCACGCTAATTGACGAGCGCTACCCGCGCCTCCCCGTTCTCCGCGCGCTCGTCAAGGAGGCGGATCGCTTCGCGAAGGCGCAGGGTTACCGTTGGGTCTACCGCCATTGCCATCACAACGATCTGCCCGTCATGCTCCAATGGAAACGCGTCGGCTACGCGATCACCGAAGAAGATTTTCCCACCGGCTCGATTCACATGCGAAAGACGCTCTGAGCGAAGCAGGTTCGTTGCGCTCGCCGGTTTCCTCGTCTCCGGCCCGCCGCCCGTCTATGTTGGCGTCGGCAGTATGAACGGCCGCGATCCTGAGGCGACAATCACACTCGTCATCGAGGCCTTACAGTGGGCGAACCGTCGCGGCATGTTGCTCACCGGCTGGGGCGGGATGGGTACAGCCACTCTCGCAGATGACATTGTGCAGATTGATCTCGATGAGCAGTACCCACGCGTTGAAGACGGATGTGAGGAAGGACAGGAGCAACCCGACCGCGTAGAGGGCTAAGGCAGAAGCGCGATCAACCAGAAGCATGATTCCGGCAACCAGATCGGGAAGGGCGTGATCTCAAGCAGCACGAAGAGCGTGCCGAACCGCGCGCAGATTCGGCGCGGCATTGCGTATGCCGGTGATTGTGCTGGCCGCACAAACCACGAGACCAACGCACAACACCTCGATGGCATACGCTGCAACTGGCTGGCCCGGCATCAGCATGAGGGTGGCTTGGAGCGGGGGACGTGTGTCGGATGGCCTCACATGACGCGCTGCAGCGCTCTTTCGCGACGCTCAGTCACGCTCGAGCCCGACTCCCGGCGCGCCATCCGGCGTAGCACGATCGGCGCCACGATCAGGCCGAGCACGGCCCAAGCCCCGAGCACCCCAACGGTTTCCAGATGCCGCCAGGACTCGCCGATCTCGACACTGACCGCGTTGTGTGGCAGCAGAGCCGAACGCATGCCGAGGCCGAGCCAGTAGATCGGGAAGATCTGCGCGATCACCTGCAGCCAGTCCGGGAGCGCGGTGATCGGATAGAAGATGCCGGAGATCGCGATCAGGCCCATAACCGGGATTGACAGATAGCCCGCGCTGCGCGGGCTGGAGATGAGCGACCCGAGCACGGCGCCGATGGACTGGGTTGCCACGAGTCCCAGAACCAGTACCCAAGCGAGGATGAGCCAGGGACGGAGGCTGCCGATATCCAGTCCGTTGACGATGAACAGCCCGGGGATCAGGAGGATCGCCAGGTACGCCAAGATGGTCCCCGACACCATGACGAGCTTCCCGATGAAGTAACCGCGTATTCCGTTCGGGGTGGCTTTGGCACGCAGGAGGGTGCCATCTTCGCGCTCTGCGCTGAGGTACTGGATCACGAGGAGCATGCCGAGCGCGATGAACATCCTGAGGACGCTCGGCAGGATGAGAGTGCCGAGGGTGAATCCGCTGGCTCCAAAGCTTCTGTCCCGGAGGAAGAAAATGGCCACCAGCGTCGCCACGGGCCAGAACAATTGACCGATTAACGCGGCGCCCGTGAAGGACTGTCGCAGCTCGATCAGACCGCGGGACCACCCTGCGCGCAGCGCCGTCGTCGTCGGGTTCATCAGGTCACCCTTTCCACATCTTTCGCCTCTGCTGGTGCGTTCTGGCCGGATTCGGCCCGATGCACCAAGGAGAGATAGGTGCCCTCCAGCGAGGACCGCCGGACTTCGAGGTCGGCGATTGTTTCGCCGTACTCCTTGAACAAGTCGGAAACGAACTTCGTGGATGTGTTGGTCGACTGCACGAAGTGCTGTCCGTCGCGGGTCCAGCGCACCTCGTCCTCGCCGACGATCCGCTGGGCGAGTTCCGCCGCCGTACCGTCCGCGATGATTCGCCCGCCGTTGAGGATCAGAATACGGTCGGCGAGCTTCTCCGCCTCGTTCAGATCGTGGGTGGTGAGCAGGATTGTGGTCTCGCCCGCCTCGGCGAGGCTGTGCACGAGGTCGTGGAACTCACGCCGGGCCTCCGGGTCGAAGCCAGCGGTGGGCTCGTCGAGGAAGAGCAGTTCGGGACGGCCCACGAGGCCGATCGCCACATCCAGCCTGCGCCGCTGCCCGCCGGAGAGCATTCTGATCTGCTTGTCCGCGTGCTCGGTCAGGCCAACCGCCGCGACCAGTTCATCCGCGCCCCATGGTCGCTTGATCAGCTCGGTTGAGTAGCAAGTGTAGTAGGAACCGAGATGCGCGAGTAGTTCACGCACTCGCCACTTCCCGTGGTCCCGCCAGGATTGCAAGACAATACCTACCCGCGCCCGCCACTGTTCGGTGCCGTGCGCCGGATCGGTGCCGAGCGCCTCGACCCGACCCGCCGACCGCATCCGGAAGCCCTCCAGGATTTCGATTGTCGTGGTCTTGCCCGCCCCGTTCGGCCCGAGCAGGGCCAGCACCTCTCCGTGGCGTGCTTGAAACGTCACGTCGTGCAGGACGTCGTTTGTGCCGTAGCGCATCCGCAGCCCGTTGACATCGAGCACGACTTCCTCGCTTGTGGTCATCTTCATCACCTTCATAGGGTTCGCGCCGCGAAACGAGGCACACTGATTACCTGTCAGTCTATCTTGACAAGTCATAGTTGTCAAGCTAGACTGACAGACATGGATATGAGAGATCTTGCGGAACGCATCCGATCCCAGGAGCCCGCCGTGACCCTGCGGGCGGTGGGCGCGCTGCATCGGTTGGCCGAGCAGGTCGAGGCAGCAGGCGTGGCCGCCGCCCGGGAGCAGGGGTGGTCCTGGGAGCAAATCGGCGACGCCCTCGGCGTGTCCCGACAGTCGGTGCACGCGAAATACGGAAAGTGAGGGTTGCGATGGCTGGACGATCTTCAACCGATATCCGGGCGGTCGTGCTGGCGGCCATCGACGAAGCACGGCGACGGGGCGACCGGCTCCTCGGCACCGAGCACCTGCTCCTCGGGTTGCTTCATGAACCGGACTCAGTCACAACCCGGGCCTTAGGCGTCAACCTCAGCGCCGCCCGTGTCGCGCTTGGGGATCTCGACCGAGCGGCACTGGCCGCAATTGGCCTCGATGTCGCAGGGTTCCCATCTGCCGATCTCGCCCCGTTGCGTAAGGGCCCGCGCATGAGCTCCGCCGCCCGAGCAGTCATCGAGCGCGCCGCCAAGGAAGCAACCCAAAAGAAGGCCCGTCGCGTCGAGGCCACGCACATGGCGCTGGCCCTCCTCGCCTCCGAGCCGCCCGATCCCGCAGCGGCGCTCATGACGGAGCTACGTATCGACAGGGCAGCCGTGTGTGAGCGCCTGAACCGGGCCGACTTCTGACCTTCAAGAGACGGACCCCTTGCTGATGGTCCTCCGGGTTGCCCTCTACGAGTACGGCTGCCCGACCGGGATCGTCTCCGACGGTGGCGGGAGCTTCAAAGCCAACCAGGTCCTGAAGATCTACTGACGAGGTGTGGACCGCCGGCACAGGCATTACCCCGGCTTCCACCGGGAGAATGCCTCCTGTACGTCGCGGGGTGCGTCGGCGAGGGCGGCGTGGTCGGGTTCGGCCGGGGTGACGTGGGGGAGGTGGACGATCATGTCGAAGGCGTCCAGGGGCTTCACGTCGGAGTAGAAAGTGCCGAAACGCTGCCGGGAGACGGCCCGAACGGTCGTGGCGTCGGCCGGCGACAGCCGCCGTAGGTCGGTCGCGAAGGGTCCATTGTGGCTTGCGGCCATGAGCGCGTCGAGGCTGCTGGGCTGAGGCGCCTCCTCCAGTTCCGTGAAGAGTTTGCCGGTATAGAAGTCGGGCGCTGTGTTGAGAGTCTGGCCGGTCGCCGAGGTCGTGCCGATGACCAGGTAGTCCTTGCCCAGCCGATCGGCGAGGTGCATACCCATCGTCGTCGTCGAGGGCATGCCGGGAAGGGTGACGGGATAGCGTTGAATGTGGCCGTTGTGGGCGACGACGACGATCCGGCCTTCCCGGCGCAGGATCCACTCGACCGTGTCCGCCATCGCGACATCGCGGACGTTGAACTCCATCCCGTGCGGGTTGCCGCGTGACAGCTCTCGGAGCATCGCATCCAGAGTGACCGTGAGGCTCAGCGAGCGGCGGGCACGCTCATAGGCGTCGACGGCCGTCCGCCGAAGATAGTCCACGCGCCGGGCCGTCATGCGTGCCGTGAGGTCGGCAAGGTTCGCCGTCAGCGCGTCCTTGCGCTCGGGTGCAAGCTTCCCATAGGCGGAGAGGGCCTCGGGGGCGGAGAACGCAGACGCCGCTGCATAGGCCGAGGTCGTCTCCCGAATGCTTGGGGCGACGCGAAACTCGGCATCGGCCTCCGCGAGGTAGGCGATCACGGCATCCATGCCGGGCGCCAGGGACATGATCGAGCCGGGCAGGTCGATGCCGTAAAAGCCAACCGGGTGCGAGGCCGTGCGATTGTGCTGCCGCATCCACTCCAGATGGGCGCGCATCTCCGTCCATAGCCCCATCAGCGACGTTATGCCGTTCGCCATGACGTGGCTCAACTGTTCCGGGTCGCCAGCGTTGTCCTCGCTCCCTCGGACCCAGCCATCGGTCAGCCATCCTTCGACGAATCCCGACTCCATCGCGTAGGCGCTGAACCCATGCCGTTCGACCAGGTAGCGCAACAGGCGATGCCGGAGCTGATAGAACTCGCGGTTATAGTGCGCGCTCTCGCCGATCGCCACCACCCGCGCGTCGCCGATCGCCTGGTCCAGCCATGCGAGGTCGTCCAGTGGCCCGGCCGGATCCAGCGTGCGCAGCGGGATCACCGCCTCGTCACTCAGCCGGATCGGCGCCGTCGCGGGTTTCGCGGTCACTCCTCGCTCCTCTGGCGATTGGTGTTGCATGACTGACTCCCTCCCTATCGATGTGCGCCGTCACCACGCCTGCTTTCTCAATTTTGCAAATGGTATCAGATGTGAGATGGCTTTGCAAGGAGTATCAAATGTGAGATCGTGGCGTGATGAATACGCTTGACTTGCTCCTGCACCCGGTGCGGCTGCGCATCGTGCATGCCATGTCCGGCGGGCAGACACGCACGACGTCCGATCTGTGCGCTCGCCTGCCCGACGTCTCGAAGGCCACCGTGTACCGGCACGTCAGCCTGCTGGTCGAGGCAGGACTGCTGGAAGTCGTCGGCGAACAGCGGGTGCACGGCGCCGTCGAACGCTGCTACCGCCTGCACCGAACGCGGCCGGTGATTGACGCGGAGGCGGCCGCGGCGATGTCACTGGAAGAACACCGCCACGGGTTCACCGCCGCCATGGGCGCCCTGCTCGCCGAATTCAACGCCTATCTCGACCGAGAGCACGCCAACCCAACCGCTGACTTGGTCTCCTACCGGCAGTTCCCGCTCTGGCTCAACCAGGACGAACTCGCCGCACTGATCAGCGAGATACGCAGCGTCATCGTGTCCAGAATGGACAACAAACCCACACCGGACCGCAGCGCCCATCTGCTGAGCACGATTCTGTTCCCAATCGAGGAACGACCGCAGCACAGGACCGATAAGCAGGCCGACCACCGCCAGTGAGTCCGAGCCTGTCAGGCTCAGTCGAGGTGTTCGGAGGGACGCTCACTCAGGCGCGGATTTATCCACCGCGCTCTCCGTTGCCGCAGCCGTATCTGTGGAAGCTCGATGATCTGGAATGGCACGCGGTCATGCCCTTGCCGCCGTATCAAGCACGCCGGGAACAGCGCACGATCGAGGGTCAGGCGCGATTGTTTCCCTGATCACAAAACCGTCAAAACTGCGAGCGGAATGGGTACCCTATCCTCCGACGAGGTGTGCCCCGCATGACTGGCTCTTCCCGCGCATGGCGGCGGTCGTTCATCACGGCGGCGCGGGCACAACGGCGGCGGGATTGCGCGCCGGTGTGCCTTCCATTCTCGTCCCGTTCGGCGCGGATCAACCCTTCTGGGCGCGGCGTGTCCACGCGCTCGGCGTTGGGCCAGAACCGATCCCGCTCAAACACCTGACCACACCACGCCTTGCGGCCGCCATCGTCGCCGCGACGACTGACGACGCGATCATCCGCCGCGCCGCCGAGATCGGTCAGAAGATACGGGCGGAGGACGGGGCAGGTACCGCAGTGCGTCTGATAATGAGGTGGATTGCAGACAGATAACGTGTCGCGAGCGCAATGAAGGGCGTTACGCGCTCCGTGCTGTGGGTATTGACGGATGAATCGCGTTGGTAGAGCGTGAACGCTTGGCGGCGGCGCGACCCGCTTCATATCCCTTGATGAATGAATCGAGATCTGTTGCGCCGTACTCGCGCGCGGTTCGCCAGAACAAAAACGACATCCGCATCTTCTTCTTCAAGTGCCGCGAAGACATTATACGCGTCGTCACGCGCGTACCGCGTTTCCTCCGCCGTCATCGTTTCGCGCACATGCCGCACCAACTCGGGAGGAATAGGGCGCTCCTCGCTCTTCATAGTGAAACACCTCTTTCCCGGTCTTTTATCTCGGCTTCGCGGAGCCGCTCATGGATTTGATCCAGATCGCTTCGCAGTCGCAATGCCTCGCGTGGACTTCTTCTGGAAACAGTGTAGCACGTAGACCGCGTGTTAAAATCGCACGGTATAGACTGCCCGATATGTGTCGCCCGACCAGTCCTCAATCACTTCCAAAACGCCCGCGCCCTTGAAGCCTTTCAATGGCTTCGCGTGTGGATGCTTCTCACCATCTTGTGCATCTTGAAGTGCCAGACCAATCCGCCAGCGCACCGGCTTCGGGAACGTACGCAAATCATCACGAGCCGTGCCAATGAATCTGAGCGGGCGACGGTTTGTTTCTCTATCAGCCATCGTAGCGGCCGAAGACGAGGCTCGCGTTCATGCCGCCGAAGCCGAAGGAGTTGGAGAGGATGGTGCGGTAGTCGCCCACACGCGGGCCTTCAGTAACGTAGTCGAGGTCGCATCCGGGGCCGGGGGTTTCGAGATTCGTCGTACCGGGGATGCGCCGGTGCATGAGGGCGAGCGCGCAGAGCGCCGCCTCGATCGCGCCCGACGCGCCGAGAGAATGCGCGGTTAGCCCCTTCGTGCCGGAAACTGGGATGCGATCAGCGTGGTCGCCGAAGACATCGTGGATTGACTTCGTCTCGGTCGCATCGTTGAGCGGCGTGCTGCTCGCGTGGGCATTGATATAGTCAATCTGCTCCGGTGCGAGACCGGCGGTGGCGAGGGCCTGACGCATCGCACGGGCGGTGTGAATGCCCTCCGGGTGCGGCGCGGTCATATGGTGCGCGTCGTTCGTCGTCGCATAGCCAAGCACTTCGCCGTAGATCTGCGCGCCGCGCGCCACCGCGTGCGCCTCCGTCTCCAGTACGAGAACCGCCGCGCCCTCACCCATCACGAAGCCGTCGCGTTCGGCGTCGAAGGGACGTGAGGCGTGCCGCGGATCGTCGTTGCGCGTGGACATCGCCTTGATAATCGAGAACGAACCGAAGGTAAGCGGGTATAACGGCGCTTCGGAACCGCCCGCGAAGACGACGTCCACATAGCCGTCTCGCAGGAGCCGCCATGCCTCGCCAATTGCGATCGCGCCGGATGCGCAGCCGTTGGCGTTGGAGACCGTCGGGCCGGTGATGCCGAGTTCGATCGCGACATTCGATGACGACGCCCCGCCGAAGACGGAGAGGGCGAGGGCGGGGTTGACGGCGCGGATGCCCTCGTGGACGTATTTTTCGTGCTGCGTCTCCGCGTAGCCGATGCCGCCAAGCGCGCTGCCGATGTAGATCGCCGTCCGCTCGCACAGGTACGGGTCGAGCGTCAGGTGTGCGTCCTCGACGGCGAGCAGGCTGGCGGCGAGCGAGAACTGCGCGAAGCGGTCCAGCCGGTTCTCGCGCCGTTTGTCCATGTAGGCGAGCGGGTCGAAGTCGTCAATTTGCCCGGCGACACGAGAGCGAAAGGGTGAGGCATCGAAGCGCGTCAGGCAGCGCACCGCGCTCTCGTTGCGCATCGCACCCTCCCAGAGCGCCGCCCGGCCCGTGCCGATCGTCGTCACCGCCCCGATGCCGGTCATGAGAACGCGCGTCCGGTTAGCCACGCACTGCCCCTACCCCCCACCCCTCCCCCGCTATGCGGGAGAGGGGAGATTGCATCGCTATTTCCTTCTCTTGCTCCCCCTCTCCATCACAATGGAGAGGGGGCCGGGGGGTGAGGTTTCCCGCTTCCACCATCATCTTGATGGAATTGAGTGTTCGGCGGGCGATGGCATCCACGAAGAACTGGCCGACGATCCGGTGCGCGACGAATTCGCCAACGAGCGGCCATTTCAGCGTGAAGTCGTGCGTGATCGTGACGCGCGTCGCGTCGCCTTCGGGCTTCAGCCGCCAATAGACATCCATCCCCTTCGTGAAGCCGCCGATGTGCAGGAAGTGGAGTAAGCCGGTCGCTGGGTTGCTCTCCTGAATTGTCCTCCAGCCGACGGGGATTTTGCCGAACGGCAGGAGCCGCCACGCCTTCATCGTCGCGACCTTGTACGTCGTACCGTCCAGTCGCACGGTTCGCTCCGTTAACATCACTGAGCGATAGTGCGGCAGGATCAGCGGCCAATCCTCGATCGCGGCGCCAAGCGCGAAAATCCGCTCCCGTGGCCCATGCATGACGACGCTCGTTTCTGTGTACATCAACGCTCCTTCACAGCAATGAGCAATGAGCAATGAGTGATCGTTCATCGCCCATCCTCTTACATTTCCTGTAGAACGACGGTCAACATGCAGACCGCTGGTGGAATATACTCATATCTCATTGCTCACTGCTCGTTGCTCCGTTACGGACGCAGAAGATTCCAGAGATAGACGGGTGAGAGTAGCCCGCGCTGTTCCCGCTTCGTGCCGAGATCGCCGAGCATGAGCACCAATTGGCGTGCCAGTGCGGGACGCGAGCCAAGTCGCGGCGTGACATAGTTCATCAGCGGCGGCAGATGGACGAATAACTGCACGAGGTAATTCGCCAGCGTCTTCTCCGCGAAGGCACGCCGCCGCGCCGCGAGATACGGACGGAGCATCTTGACATCCGTCCGCCCGGCGCGCAATGCCCGATCCGCCACCACGAACGCAAGTTCCGCGCCCCGCAGCGCCTTGTAGACCCCCTCGCCGGTGAACGGGTCGAGATAAACTGCCGCGTCGCCGACGAGGAGCACGCCATCCGCGACCGCCCGGCGTGCGCCCTGTGCCAGCGGTCCCACCCCATGAATCCTGCCGACACGATGCGCCCCAATGAGCGCTTCTCGTACGGGAGGTAGTGCTGCGATGCACCCCTCGAA
This sequence comes from Thermomicrobiales bacterium, assembly GCA_050999735.1. Lineage (GTDB taxonomy): Bacteria > Chloroflexota > Chloroflexia > Thermomicrobiales > JALYUS01 > JALYUS01. The sequence goes on from JBPCPB010000161.1 coordinate 10,547, forward strand.
AAACTGCTCCATTGGCATGCCGCGCCGCTTCATCGCCCGCATGTCTATGACAAAGGCGACATTCGTCAGCCCGCCGCCGAGGGGCGCGATGCCGCTATAGCCATGGAAGCCGCGCGGACCGACGACCATCGCGCCATACTGCTCCAAAGCCGTGACGCCCGCGTAGTGCGCCATGATGCCGACGCGGTGCGGCCACCGGTGCTGCCAGCGCGCCGCCAGTCCCGCGCCCTTCGCCACGACGGAGTGATGCCCGTCCGCGCCGATCACGAGACGGGCGCGAATCCGTCTCTCGCCCGCCTTCGTTTGCACGGTCAATGTCCGCCCGCCATCCTCGTACGGCCCGACCACCTTAACGCGCGCACCTTCGCGCACCTCGACATCCTGCCGCTTCGCCCCATCGAGGATGACCGTGTCGAGCGTCAGGCGGGGGATGGAGAGAGCGTAATGCTCGCCGGTGATCGCGTGGTAATCTACGGTGTAATGCGTGCCGTTTGGCGCGTAGACGCGCATGCCGCAGAGCCGGTGTGGCGGCAACGCCTCAATCGCCTCCGCAACGCCGAGCCGCCGCAGAATCGTAATCGTCTGCGGGCTGCTGTACTCGCCGCATGGCTTGTCGCGCGGGAAGGTGGCGCGGTCGAGCAGGAGCGGATCATGCCCGGCCTGCTTGAGGAAGATCGCCGTTGCGGCGCCCGCCGGTCCGCCGCCGACAACGACGACATCGCGCGATTCGACCGCCGCTATCATGTCGCCCGCCGCGCGACGAGCGCCATTCGCCAGAAGAGATGTGGCGTGATTTCGATGTTTGATACACCTGCCTCCCGCGCTATCGCCGCCAATTCATCGGGTGTGAAGGCGCGGAGAATCGAGAGTGGCGCGTCGTGGCGGGTGAGGCGATTCGTCGTCGTCACGTTGCCGAGCAGCCATGCTCCCACATATCCCGGCCACGTACGGACGAGGTCGTTGAGGATGATACCGCGCCGCGAGACGCGCCCCATCTCCGCCAGCACCCGCACCGCCTCCGCGCGTGGGAAGTGGTGGAGGGCGAGCGAGCAAACCGCAATATCGAACGCGCCGTCGCGATAGGGGAGGGCGCGCGCGTCGCACGCCTCGACCGTAATCGTCGGCTCGCCCGCCGTCTCCCGTCGCGCGACCGCCAGTACATTCTCGCTGACATCCGTCGCCAGCACGCGGAGATCATATCCCCGCTGCCTCCCCCAGCGGACGAGCGCGCGGGGAATATCGCCGGAGCCGGTAGCGATGTCGAGAAGCGTGATCGGTGTTCCACGGGAAACGCCGTCAAGCAGTTCCGGTAGGTGGCGCAGGACAACCGCCGTGCCGCCCGCGAAGCGATTGACGTGCCGGATATCGCGCAGATTATGCGCGAGCGTTGGTGCGGGAACCGTGCCAGGCGCGTCGAGTAATTCCACCGCGTCGCTATGCGGCGGCACCGGCAGGAGCGGACGCGGGAGAAAGGATGTCCGGGCCATTGCGCGTCGTCCATTCCTACATGAACAACCGATCGTGCGCAGGGGAAGCGCATGCGGAACGATACCGCATCCCGATGCTCTCGACAACGACGATGAGAGCGTTTGCCACGAGAGCCGTGACGCGCCGCTATCGCTGGGAAACGCGATCAGGTTTCCGATGGTCCGTTGCTACCGCTGGATAGTCTGTACGATGCCGCAGGTGTATAGCCCGCAGTATAGGTTCCCCCGCACGTAGGTGGTGCCATAGCCGAACGGGGGCGCGTAGAACGGGCAACCGTACACTCCGCCGCAGGTGATGCCACCCGTCGTGCCGGGCGGGAGGTAGCCGAAGACGTCCCCGTAATAGAAGCCGGGAGCGGATCCTGCGGATCCCGTAGTGATCGTGCCAGTGACGCCGGCGGCCTCAGGTGCGGCCGCGCCGACAGCGGCAGAGAAGAAAAGCATCAGCGCGACAGCGACGAGACACGCCGCCCGGCTCGCCAAAGGGTGGAACAGCAACGATGGACCGACTCGGCGTGGGTACATGATTGGCCTCCTCATCGTGGAACGCGAACACTACCGGCGGATGTCACCGCCAGTATAGCAACAAAAGGTCTAGAGTCGTTAGGCGAGATGAGGCTCATTGGTCGCTGCCGGAATCTTCGCAGGCCGATCCGTTGACCTTCTCCGTAAAGAACGCCCCTTCCGGCCCGCATAATGCTCCTTATTCGCCGTACTCACACAGCCCTACGCCCTCGCATGGCCGTCCGTTCAACTGACCTTGATGCTCGTGGTCGCCGAGACACCCCCGCTGCATTGCATCAGGACCGTGCCCGTGCCGCTCCGGGCGCTGCTGTCAATTGTCCAGCTCCAGACCGCCAGACCCGCCGTGGTCGTCGTCTTCGGGCCAAGGCCGCTCGCCGCGCTGACTGCACCCGCCGGCGTCGTGAATGTGATCGCGCACTGCGCCGATGGCGGACCCTTGATCGCCACCGATGCCGCGCCACCGGGCGTGCTGCCCTGGACGCTGAGGAAAGTCACGCCGGAGACCATCGCGGTGGTCGTTGCGGGCGAGGAAGATGTGGGCACAGCGGTCATGGCCGTGGCTGCCGTGGCTGCGGCTGGCGACGCACCCGGCGTGCCGCCCGGATATTTCGCCGCGTACTTCTGGCTACCGAGCAGGCTGAGCAGGATCGTGTTCGGCGGCTGGTTCTCTGGATGCGCCTCGACGACCGCCCGCTCGAAATACTGCACCTTGTGGGTGATCCCGTCTGTGTCGCTTTTCTCGTCGAAAACATCCGAGATGGGGTAACCCTGCTGGGCGAGGCCACCGTGATCGCGCCAGTAGGTGAGGAAGTCGCCGCAGACCGTCTTGCCCGTCTGGGGGAACGTCTGGCAGTCATCGGCAGCGGCGAGCGACGTGGGCGAGAATGCATGGTGCGCTCCCGCGTCGTAGGCCGCGAGACCGAAGAGCAGCACCCCAACCGCTGCGAATGCAATGAGCAATCTATGTCGCATTTCCTATCCCCTTTGCGCTATCCGCGCCCGGAGCGCCCACAGAGTACCCACATGGACGACGCATACGCCCTCTCCATGAGATAGTAGCATGGATACTTCGATGCCCGTCCCTGTCGCGGGGTTTGTGTCTGCGGTTGAGCCGATGCATGTCATTGATGGGTACAGGTAGATGCTGAACGCTCGTATGAGAGAATGAAGGAGTATGGATGCTCGTCGGCGAAAAGGTTGACTTGCGGCCCGTCACTGTGACTGATCTCGATCTGCTGGAAGCATGGTCAAACGATCCCGCAGTCGAGAGTGAGTACGGGATGTTCGGGTTGCAACCGAGCGGCCGGATGCAGCGCGCCTTCGCGGAAACGGGTCTCCTCAGCGATAATGGCGGCAGCCTTGTCGTCGTGACGAAGGACGGCGAGATTGCCGGAAAAGTGACCTATCGCCGCGTTGCGCACGGTCCGTGGGAGAGCAGCCGGGCCTATCAGATCGGTATCACGCTTGCGCCGATGCACCGTGGAAAAGGCTATGGGTTCGAGGCGCAGCGACTTCTGACCGCGTACCTCTTTGCCACCTACCCAATAGAGCGCGTTGAAGCGGAAACAGATGTGACAAATGTCGCCGAGCAGCACGCGTTAGCCCGCGCCGGATTCATGCTTGAGGGCGTCCTGCGCCGGGCGCAGTTCCGTAACGGCGCGTGGCATGATCTTATGCTCTATAGCAAACTGCGCGGCGAATAAGAGCACTCCGTTATGGCGCCGTCGCGCTTTCGCTTCCCGCGCAGTCGTACGCCACCATACCCTCATCGGTGCGTCTTGCTTGGGAACCTTTTGGCGCTATGCGGTGTAGATAGCAGGAGAGACAGTATTCCCGAGAGGAGAAGATCATGTTTCGCTGGCAGCGTCTGCCGCTCATCGTCGCCCTCCCGTTCGTGTTCGCATCCTGTACCCCCGCATCGAACAATTATGTGAGCAGCCCGGCGTCTGCGGTGCCGACAGCGACCGCCGCTCCGACAGTCGCGCCCGGCATCATACCCGTCGCTACGTCGGCGGTCGCCGCGGCGGTTCCACCCGCGTCGTGTTCCGTGACACTGCCTGCCAATCCACCGTTCATCCCGCCATCGCCATATCCACCGACGCCGCCACCGCTCTATGCAAATGAATTTTGGTCGGGCACGGAAATGCTATGGACGATGTTGCGCATGGACGGGACGTGGCAAAAGCTGCCATATCATGATGGGGCGTACACGCAGAAAGTCTTCTGGTGGCGACAAGGCTACGACTACCGAACCGACCCGGAACCGAATCTGTCAGTCACAGGTCGGCGGCTCGATGCCCCCGCGCCGCCTATGCAGGCATCCGGAGCGACGAACGGCTCTCGCGGCGATATCGGATCGTTCATGGTCGTCGGTGTTGACATCCCGACGCCTGGCTGCTGGGAAATCACCGGCCAAAGCGCGGGGGCGATACAGCGCTTCGTCGTCTGGATCGCCCCCTGATCGGTTCACCTGATTGCAATGCTACGGCCGCACGAAGTTAGCCGTATAGCGGCCCCGCCCATCGTAGACATTGATCGCACGGAAGCCCGTTGTCTCCGCGAGGCGCTGCACCACATCGCGCGGCTGATAGTGTGGATCGGGCCATCCCTCAGTGATGGAGAGGGCGCCCCCCGGTTTGAGCACGGCGTAACAGTGTCGAAGCACTGCCGCGCGATCGGCAATTTCGCCGAGCACGGCGCACAGATAGACCACATCGAAGCTTTCCGGCGGGAAATGTGGCGCGGTCGCGTCGCCCTGAACGACAATGACATTCGTCGCACCGGCTTGCGTCGCGTGTTGCCGCAGCATCTGAACCATGCCGGATTGCACTTCCAGCCCAGTCGCGACGCCGCCCGGCAGCACCAGCTCTGCGGCAGGAATGAGGAGGCGACCTGACCCCGGCCCTATTTCGAGTACGCGTTGGCCCGGTCGCAGCCCGATCTGGTCCAGCGTCGTTTGCGTGCCGAGCAGGCGCGCGCTCAACGGATTATCCAGCAACCACGCGAACAGCGCGGGATAGGGTCTCGCTCGTCGCCGACTGATCGCAGTCCAGACCGCGACGGCGACGAGCGCGAGGGGGATAAAGAGCATTGTTCGACGTACACGCATCCGCAAATCCTTGTCGCGGCTCAGTCCGCCGCGAGAATGCCGGACATCAGGTCGAGATCGAGTTCGGGGTAAAGCGGGTGGCGGGCGAGCAACTGCTGGATGGCATTGCGCGCGTCGTTCGCGACCGCTTGATCGAGGTCGTATTTCGCTTTGCTCGTCTGGCCTGCCTGCCTGCCGGTCGCGATGGTCGTGGGCGATGTGCCGGTCAGGACGCGCGCCATGATGCGGGCGATTTCGCGCATCGCCGTCTCGTCCATGCCGAGCGTTGTCACGCCGGGGGTGCCGACGCGCAGGCCGCTCGTGTACCACGGGCCGTTCGGGTCTATCGGGAAGATCGCATTGCGATTGAGCGTGATGCCGCCCTCGCGTAGCGCGCTCTCCGCCTGCCGCCCGGTGAGGCCGTAGGTCGTCGCCACGTCAATCAGCATCAGGTGATTGTCCGTGCCGCCGGTGACGACTTCCATCCCCTCCGCGACGCAGCCCGCCGCGAGGGCACGGGCGTTGGCCACGATCTTGTGCGCGTAGGTTTGGAACTCCGGCGTCGAGGCTTCTTTGAGGGCGACGGTCTTCGCCGCCATCACGTGCGGCAGCGGCCCACCGAGCACCATCGGGCATCCCTTGTCCACCCACGGCGCGTATTCTTCCGTGCAGAGGATCAGGCCGCCACGCGGCCCGCGCAGCGTCTTGTGCGTCGTCGAGGTGACAACGTGCGCGTGTTCCACTGGGTTGTAATCGCCGGTGAAGACTTTGCCCGCCACAAGCCCCGCGAAGTGTGCCATATCCACCATGAAGACCGCGCCGACTTCGTCCGCCATCTCGCGCATTTTGGCGAAGTTGATCAGACGCGGGTAGGCGCTGTAGCCCGCGAGGAGGATCGTTGGCCTGACCGCGCGGATTTGGGCATGCATCTGGTCGAGATCGAGTAGTTTCGTCTCCGGATTTACCTTATAGGGCGAAACGTCGAACAACTGGCTGGAGATATTATGCCGGTAGCCATGCGTCAGGTGGCCGCCGGAATAGTAGTCGAGCGCCATGATGCGCTGGCCGTGCATCGCCGCGCGCACCTTCTCCCAATCGTCGCGGGAGAGTTTCGAGGCATCCTCCTGCCCGATTTCGGCGAGCAGCGGCGCCTCGACTTTCGCGGAGAGAATCGCCATGAAGGCGACGAGGTTCGCGTCCGCGCCGGAGTGCGGCTGGAGGAAGGCGTGATCCGCGCCGAAGAGGTCGCAGGCGAGCCGCGCGCCCTCCGCCTCGACGGTGTCCACATTGTCGCACCCCGCGTAGAAGCGATGATTGACGTACCCCTCGGCGTACTTGTCGGTGAAGAGGTTGCCCATCGCCAGTTGCGTGCCGAGCGACGAGTAGTTCTCACTCGCGATCAATTTGAGGTTCTGCCGCTGGTCGCGGAACTCGGTGACGATGGCCCGCGCAACGGTTGGGGCGACGGTATTGAGATAATCGAGTGCGGCATAATACGCGGCCGCTGCCGAATTGATGGGCATACCCGCCAGTTTTTCGAGGTAGGTTGTCAGCAACGTTTGCTGCCCGGTCGTGGTTGCCATCCCGCGTTCCTCCCTTGCCGAATCGGTTCGTGCCGTGAAAATAAATGGGGCGCCGACAGACTCGTCGGCGCCCCAGCCCAGGCGAGCGGCTGCGTTTCTCGCGTTTCCATCTCTTCGGCTCTCGGCTCCCGGTTCCCTGTGCTTCGTCCATATCGCTCGCCAGTCACCGGGAACATGATCGCTGCGTCGAGTATAGGTCGTCTCATACTGCTGTCAACCGAGCGAGTCTACTCCGCCATCAAAATATTTGCTCGTGAGCGTGAGAGGAGCACCCATCTCGGCGCTCCTCTCGGCCATCCTGAAGATGTACTCACAGCGATTGGCTTGTTATGCCCCGATGCCTTTCTGCAGATCCGCCAGCGCGATAGTGGCCGGAAGATTTGGCGAATCGGGATCAAGTTTCTGTAACGTGCCATTTTGATTGCGGAAGAGTCCGGCTGAACCACCAACAGGAATGTATTGATCGGTTTCCTTGCCGGGGCCAAACGTGAACCGCTCGAGGAAGATAACGTATGAACCGCCCGATTGGAGCAGGGGGGCCGTATCCTCGATGACAACGTTGCCGTTCGGGCTACCGAGTTGACGCACCTTGATCGTTGGCCCGCTGACCGCTCCCCGCAGGATTTGATCGACTTGACCGTGGTTACGGTAAAGGGAGTCCTACCCACGCTCTCTACAGTTCGCGTCGGGGTCGCCGTGACGCGCACGACTGCCAGGCTATCACCAGTGAGTTGCTGCACCGAGTTGTATGCCTTGGCTCTACTGCCATCAATATGCAGTGGGGTATCCGTGGCCACACGGGTTGTCGCTGTCGGCGTCTGCTGTTTGCTGCAACCCGTGATAGCGATCAGCGCCATACAGAGGGAAAGAAGGATAAGAGAGATCTTCTTCACTTCACGCCTCCATGTGGGCGCTCGTCGCCTAATGATTGGGCATCCATGAAAGCGGATCGCCTCCATTTCCTGTAACAGTTTATCTCCTGTTGTGTCTTAATTATTAGGTGAGATCGCAAGGACGGGATCGGAGGATCAAGGGGTGATGAATGTACGATGGCAGCACGCTGAGACTACCGATAGTCCTGCGGAAGAGGTTCGCATCCTTGAGCAATCTCGCCACAACCCAGCAGCATTTGCGCCACTCTATAGCCGATACTTCCCGCGCATTTATGGTTATTGCCTGCGACGCCTTAACAGTTCCGGTGCGGCAGAAGATGCAACGAGCCTCGTTTTCACCCGAGCACTTACAGGACTCCAGCACTATCGAGGTGGTTCAGTTGCGGCTTGGCTATTCCAGATTGCACATAACACGGTCGCAAACGAGTTACGCGCCCAACGTCCGGCACTATCGCTCGAATCTACGGCTGTTGCCTTCTCGCGAGAAGCGCCGTCGATAGAGGAAGAAGCCCTGACACATCTTATCGTGGCTGAGGAATATCAGCGGCTTGCGGCATTACTCTCCGCACTGCCCAATGAAGAGCGGGAACTTCTGACACTTAAGGTTGTCGGCCGCCTCTCAGCGAAAGAAATCGGCATAGTGGTTGGCAAGCGCGAGGGGGCAGTGCGCGTTGCATTGCACCGACTCATCCAGCGACTCCGTACTCGTTACGACGAATCCGTAGAGGAGCAACAGTGATGGACGACACACTGAAAATGGGCGAAGCACTCGAGAATTTCTTTGATACGCTTGCGGTTGATCCACTCGCACCAGCACCCGCTGAACTCGACCCGGAGAGTGTTACGCTTGTCCGTGCCGTGGCAAAAATTGAGGGGGTCCCCGAACCAGATGAAGCGGTTGCAAAGCGTGTATGGAATCAGACGCTTGCAATGGTAGAGCGGACACCAACCTGGCGTGAACAGCCGGGGGGGGAGACTGGCCCTCGAAACAATGAGATCGCGACACGTCACTTGCGGGTGTCTACTCTCGTCGGGAATCGGAGATGGCAACTGTGGGCCTCTGTCGCCATTGCTGCCGCATTGATTCTTTCGGTGATCAGTGTCGGCTTCTGGTGGATCGGTCGTCCGCAACCTGTGAATGCTCAGCAAGTCTTGGAGAAAGCGTTCACGGCATCGGCCAATCTGAGTGCGACTAGCGTGCATAATTACCACATTATCCGAGAAGAAAGCACGGATATTAAGATCCCGTCTGGCAACGGAGTCCCTGACTTTGTGGTCACAACGACGGTTGAACGATGGGTCGAAATACCGAGCCGGTACCGAACGGTGAGTACTACACGCGATTCGAAAGGGGAACTGACGATACTCGATGCGGGGAGCGATAGTACGACCGCTTGGCAATACGAGAATCGGAATGGGAAAGAATCCCTCGATCAGCATCCGGCGTCACTGAATCCCAGTTTACAGATTGAACCACCGCTCAAGCCGCCAGGTATGATGCCTGTCACGAAAGATACTCTCCAACAGGTGCTCGAACAGGTCAATAAATGCTGGAATCCTAAACTGCTTGGAGAGGAGACCGTAGCAGGACGACTAACGTACAAGCTCGATGTTGGGCCGACCATGTGCAGTTTCAAAGTTGGGCAATCTGCCCCCGACCCAAGCGAGCAATGGGCAAGCCATCTGCTCTGGATTGACAAGCAGACATTCATCACCTTGAAGGAGGAAGCGATCTCACCCGATGGAAGAACTACCATGCGTAGCGAGGTGAGCCAAGTGCAATATAATATTACGATGTCTAACGATGTATTTGTCTATCGCCCTTTGTCAGACACAGATCAGCGTCCGAAGACACCGTAGCGGGCAATCTTTGAGGATACTCCGCAAATGGGATGAGAACAGGATAAGGAGATGCTGCATGCAGCATCTCCTGAGGATACCCAACACGATACGCGCTGCTTAGTAAGTAATACTCCCTGAGTAGCTGGCCGTCGGCTCACCCGGAGCGTCAAGGTTCGCCACTTCGACGTACCAGTTGCCACCGTCGCCACAGGTGATGCCATACTGCCCAGAACCGCCACTCTCGACTTGGTAGCTCCCGCAGTTACTTGGATCTGGGTGGCAGTATGCGATACCTAAGACGGCATTCTGTGGCGACCATGAGATCGCCGTGTTCATGTTGTCATAGATTTGCTCCGAGAAGGGACCGTAAACATCATTCACACCTGGCCCGATGGTGTTACTGATATAGGCGATTGCGTTAGGCTTGATGCCGGGTTTCGCCGGTAGGATCGGTGGACCTCCCGGCTTCGGCTGTGGAGCAGGCGGTGTGGCCCCTACGGTGCTCGGAATGGCCGCGAAGACGAGGAGACCGAGGATCAATGTAATAGTCGGGAGGCGGAGCCAGTGCTTCATTTTACAACCTCCGTGTGCGACCAACGCTGCTATTCGACCTTGCCAATCGAGCAGTTTTTGACTGATTGCACCTCCTACAATCAAGAGCGATGTAATGGCGCGCCACGAACGGACGTTATGCATGCTCTTCCACGGTACGCTCGCACATCACCTCACGACAATCCGTCACACGGCCTATTTTTCGGCTTGACTGCGGCCTAAGTACAATCAACCAACTCTTTTGGCATTGGAGCCAATCACGGACAGGATGTTCTGCGGGCACTGGTTGAAGCGGTCAAAACACTGTTGGGCCGCTGAGAGCAG
>JBPCPB010000413.1:0-9294 GCA_050999735.1 Thermomicrobiales bacterium
TTTTTTTCTTTCTTCATGGGGAAAAAAACGGGAGGGGGGGGGGGAGGGGGGCACAAAGGGGGCCCCCCACGCTACCACACTGATGCGGGCGGCCGCGCAATTCTGCCCGGATGTTGGATGGTACGTGCTGACGGCGCTCGTGATTGGCGCGCTCTACCCGACGAATGCCTGGGACCTGCCGACATTCGCGTTGCCGATCCTCGCGGCGGTCGCGCTTCGCCGCCCCGGGCAGTGGCGACAGGCGCTCGCCAGAGTTGTCCTCCTGTGCGCGGGTTCCGCCCTGCTCTATCTCCCGTACTACCTCCATTTCAAAAGCCTCGTCGGCAATCCTGGCGATGCGCCCGCGTTCATCCAGAGCCTCGAAGGCGAGCCGGTAATCGGGACGATTATCCGCACCTTTGGGATCGTCACCTGGCCCCACACGAGTCTCCCGCAATTCCTCGCCGTCTTTGCCGTGCCACTGCTCGCCGCGAGTGCGCTCATCGTGCGGGGCAGCATTGGCCGCCGCTTCGTGATGACGATGGGCGAGCAGCGCTTCATGCTGATCGCGGGCCTCTCAATCGGTGCGGTCGCGCTCCTGACACGGACGGCGATGTTGCTCCCGACTGGCGTGTTCGTCGTTGCCGGTCTGCTCGCGCTGCGCCGTCCTTTCGTCCGCGCGACGGGTGAGCACGGCGTATGGTCGGTCTGGACACCGATGGACCGCGCGATGGTCGCGATTGCCGTCTATGGCGCGCTCCTTCCGATCATTCCAGAGTTCGTCTTCCTCCGCGACGCATTCGACAACCGGATGAATACGATGTTCAAGGTGGACTACCAAGCATGGATTCTGCTGATGCTGGCGGGCGCGTACGGCGTCGTGACGCTCGTTTGGACGGCGACAACGTCGGCAGTCGGCAGTCGGCAGTCGGCAGTCGGCAGGCCGCGTCTCGCGGCGGTCACTGTGGGCGTGGCGTTGCTCGCGCTGATGGCGTCGGTCTATCCGGCGGTCGTGCCCTTCCAGCGCACGGGTCATTTCGGCCAGCAGGGGACGGATTTTGGTGGGCCGGGCAATGGATGGCAGGGCCTCGATGGCTTTCGGTACGTCAGCCAGACGAACTCCGATGAGTTCCTGGCGATGCAGTGGCTGCGCGATCATGCGGCGCCGGACGACCGGCTCGCCGAGGCGGTCGGGAACTCCTATGGCGACGCGCACGGCTGGTTCCAGAGCCGGTTCGCCGCCGCGACGGGCATTCCTGACATTCTCGGCTGGTACTTCCATGAGGCCCAATGGCGGGGCGGCTCGGAGCAGATTGTCACCCGCGAACTGCCAGCGCGTGCCGCCGATATTGGCACGCTGTATAACACAACCGACAACGCCACGGCGCGGCGAATCCTCGCGAAATATGGCATCACCTGGGTAATCGTTGGCCTGACGGAAGAGGAGGGTGAAGGGCAGTGCTCGGTGCCATTCGGCTGCCCACCGTATGCCGCGCAGGGGCTGGCGAAATTCAATGGCATGCTCGATCTGGCCTTCCGGTCAGGCCGCGTCTCGATCTATCGAGTAACGTCGGAGAAGCAATGAGCAATGAGCAATGAGCAATGAGGGGAACCGGGTTCGATCTTCGATGTTATCACGGTCTATGATGCACGAAACTCCGAGATGCGAACTCCCTACTCATTGCTCATTGCTCATTGCTCATTGCTCCCGAAAGGAGGAGCAGCGTGGTTGTTCCGTACCCGGACGCGCCGGTGCCGACGCCGATTTCGGTCGTCTTCTTCGGCTCCCCATCGTTTGCGGTGCCGACTCTGTACACGCTCGTGGATGATGGGCGCTTTGCCGTTCGTCTGGTCGTGACGCAGCCACCACGACCCGCCGGTCGCGGGCGGCAGGTGCAGTGTAGCGCGGTCCATGAGGCGGCGGAGAACCGAGGCGTGCCGGTCGCCACACCGAACCGTTTGCGCGATCCTGACGTCGTAGCGATGCTGGCTGCGGCTGCGCCATCGCTCTGTATCGTCGCCGCGTATAGCAAGATTCTGCGTCCGGAAGTTCTGGCAGTGCCCACGCATGGGACGCTCAATCTCCATGCCTCGCTCTTGCCGGCCTATCGCGGCGCCTCGCCGATTCACGGGGCGTTGCTCGATGGCGCGGCGGAAACCGGCGTCTCGATCATGCTGATGGATGTTGGCCTCGACACCGGGCCAGTGCTCGCGCAGACGCGGATGTTCATTTCCCCCGATGCCACGACCGGTTCGCTGACTGATGCACTGGCCGCGTTGGGCGCGCCGCTGCTCGTCGAAACCGCTGCCCGCTGGCTCCGTGGCGAGATCGTGCCGATCCCGCAGGATGATGGCGTGGCGACGGTGACACACCTGATTAAGAAAGAGGACGGCAATGTGCGGTGGGAATTAGCCGCCGCGCGGATCGCCCGGATGGAACGCGCCTACCGGCCGTGGCCCGGCGTCTTCACCTTTCTTGCGGGCACACGACTCCTGCTGCACGGCCTCCGGGCCGTGCCATCCGCACAAGAATCTGCCTCCCCGGGTACGATCGTCGCGGTCAATCACGACGGCCTTCGTGTCCGTTCGGGCGAGGGCGATGTGCTGGTTGCACGGGTGCAGCCGGAAGGGAAATCGCCGATCGCCGCCGACGCGTACGCGAGCGGCCATCCGGGACTCGTCGGCCTCCGGCTGGCCGCCTCGGTCAACCTCACCCCCGGCCCCTCTCCGTCAAGCGGAGAGGGGTGACTCACCCGAAGTGCCGTAGCGCTCTCCACACATCCGGTGAGTAGCCACAAGCGGGCAGTCATGCTATAAGGTGTATGTTGAGCGCGTGAGCGAAAGGACGCCGCATGCACCTGATTTACCGGATGATGCGCTATCTCCGCCCGTACCGGCGGCAGGCGATCTGGTCGTACACGGCGCTCATTCTCGCCATTCTCCTGCAACTGGCCGTGCCGCTCCTCGTCCGGCAGGTTATCAACACGGCAATTGGCGCGGCGGATCGCCGGTTCCTCGTCATCGCGGCGGTGGGCATCGTTGCCGTCACGCTCGGGCAGTCCACCTTCATGTATACGCGCTCGTACTGGCTCCAGTATCTGGCGGAGCGGGTTGCCTTCGATGCGCGCAACGAGATGTATACGCATCTGGAGCGGCTCTCCTTCTCGTTCTACGATACCGCGCAGACCGGCCAACTGCTTTCCCGCGCGACAGAAGACGTCAACAATATCCGGCGCTTTTTCATGTTCGGGTTGCGGATGGCGGCGCAATCGTTCCTGCTGCTGGTCGGCGTGACGATCATCATGCTGCGGCTCAACTGGCAACTGGCGCTGCTGGCGCTCTCGACCGTACCGTTCATGCTCTGGGTAACGCTCTGGTTCAGTACCTCCATCCGGCCGCTCTTTCTCCGCGCGCAGACGCAGTTCGGCGTGGCGATGAACGCCTTGCAGGAAAACCTCGCCGGCGTGCGCGTCGTCCGAGCCTTCGCGCGGGAGGAGTTCGAGATCGCGAAGTTCGAGCGCGAGACGACCGCGCTCTATGACCGCCAGATGGACGCCGCGCGGCGGTGGACGTTTGTTTTTCCGCTGATGTCGTTTATCACCGGCCTTGGCACCGCGATCATCATTGCCTATGGCGGCTCGGCGGCGATCCGCCACGACTTGCAGGTCGGCACGCTGCTCGCCTTTTATCTCTACCTGAACATGCTCGCCGAGCCGGTGCGCAACGTCGGCTGGATCATCAACAATGTCGCGCGGGCGCAGGCATCGGCGGAGCGGGTCTTTGAAGTGCTCGACAAGAAGCCGCAAATCGTCTCGCCCGCCGCTGCCTATCGCCCGGAGGCAATCGCCGGGCATGTCGTTCTCGACAATGTGCAGTTCGCGTATTCCGAGAAAAGCCGGGATGTCCTGCGTGGCGTCTCGATTGACGCGCCACCGGGTTCCGTGACCGCGCTCCTGGGCGCGACGGGCAGCGGCAAGAGCAGCATCATCCAGTTGCTGCCGCGCTTCTACGATGTCACCGCCGGGGCGATCCGCGTGGACGGTGTGGACACGCGCGAGTGGGATCTGGAAATTCTGCGGAAGAACGTTGGCCTCGTCTTGCAGGAGACCTTTCTTTTCTCCGTTTCGATTCGGGAGAATATCGCCTACGGGAACGGTGCGGCGACGGATGAACAGGTCGTCGCGGCAGCGAAGGCGGCGCAGGCGCACGAGTTCATCGTCACGCTGCCGCGTGGCTACGATACGCTGCTCGGGGAACGTGGCGTGAATCTGTCCGGTGGTCAGAAGCAGCGCCTCGCCATCGCCCGCGCGCTGCTCCTCAATCCGCGCATTCTGATCCTTGACGATGCGACCAGTAGCGTGGACATGGAGACGGAGTTTGCGATTCAGCGGGCGCTGAATATCCTGATGGAGGGCCGCACGACCTTTATCATCGCCCAACGCCTCAGCAGCGTCCGCAACGCGGATCAGATCTGTGTCCTCAGTGAGGGGCAAATCGTCGAGCGTGGCACGCATATGGACCTGCTGGCGCGCGGTGGCTTGTACACCGAACTCTACGACCTGCAAATGCGCGATGAAGATGTCGTGGCGGAGGGCTTGCGCCCCGATGTCCCGGTCGAGGCCGACGGTGACTAGCGCCTTTCCCCGGTGGTGGCGGGCTAAGAGCCGGTTTCAAAACCACCAAGACACCAAGGAACACCAAGAACACCAAATGGGAAGGAGATTTTTCCTGATCGTGTCTACTTTGTGTTCTTTGTGTTCTTTGTGTCTTGGTGGTTTACCTTGCGATCACCGCTCATAGGGAGATGCACGGCGATGATGCACTTCCAAGGCGATCCTGATGACCTGCTCGGTAAGGCGTTCGACACGCATACCGCCCGCCGGCTGATCGGCTATCTGCGGCCGTACCGCTGGCAGGTGCTCCTCGCATCGGCGGCGGTGCTGATCGGGACGTTTTGCGACCTCTCCTTGTACTGGCTGTTTGGCCGCGCGATAGACCAGGGCGTGAGCCGCGCGAGTTACGCGACGCTCTTTGGCATTGTCGGCCTCTTCCTCGGCGCGCTGACAATCGCGTTTTTCGCGCGCTGGCTGCTCTTTTTCCTGATGGCGCGTGTCGGCAACCGCGTCATCTTCGACCTGCGCGCCGCGCTCTTCCGACATATGCAGACGCTCGGCCTGAAGACGTACGACCGGATGGGCGTTGGCCGGATGATGTCCCGCATCCAGAACGATGTCACGGTGCTCGAAGATTTCCTCTCCACCGGCATGATCAGCGTGCTCTCCGATGTGCTGACGCTCGTTGGCGTGGTTTTCGCGATGTTTGCCTTGAATATCCGGCTCGCGCTGATCTCCTATACGGTCCTGCCTCTGATGTTCGTCGTCATGTATTTCTGGCGCAAGCGGGCGATTCAAACCTACCGCGCGACGCGGATCGCGATCAGCCGTGTGACGGGGAACTTCGCCGAAAATATCAACGGCATGCGCGTCGTGCAATCGTTCGGGCGCGAGGGGCGCAATTTTACCGGGTTTCGCGTGCTCAATCAGGAGAACCTCGACGCGAATGCCGACGCAGCACGGCTGTCGGCATTCCTCTTTCCGGCGGTCGAGCTGCTCAGCGCGATGGCGACGGCGATTGTCTTGCTCTTCGGCGGATTGCGCGTGATTAATGGTGGACTGACCGTCGGTGCGTTGATTGCCTTTCTCGGCTATGTGACACGCTTTTTCCAGCCGGTACGGACGCTTTCCGACCGCTATAATACCCTTCAGGCTTCGACCGTGGCGGCGGAACGCATCTTCGAACTGTTGGATGAGCAGCCGGAGATCGTTGACGTGCCGGACGCCTATCCCCTGCCGCCGATCCACGGTGAGATCGCGCTTGATCATGTGACGTTCGGCTACAACGCGACGCCCGTCCTGCACGACCTCAACCTGACAATCGCGCAGGGAAAGACGGTCGCCTTTGTCGGCGCGACGGGCGCGGGCAAGTCAAGCCTCGTCAATCTCGTTCCCCGCTTCTACGATGTCTACGATGGCGCGGTGCTGATTGACGGCCATGATGTCCGCGATGTCCGGCTGGCGTCGCTCCGCAGCCAGATTGCCGTCGTCCTCCAGGACCCATTTTTGTTCGCGGGGACGATCGCGGACAACATCCGCTATGGCCGTCTTGCGGCGACCGACGCCGAGGTAGAGGAGGCCGCGCGGGCGGTCGGGGCGCACGATTTCATCGCGCGACTACCGAGTGGCTATGCGACCGAAATTCAGGAGCGCGGCGGCGGACTCAGCGTCGGGCAGCGGCAACTCGTCGCCTTCGCGCGAGCCTTGCTCGCCGACCGGCGCGTCCTCATCCTCGACGAGGCGACGAGCAGTGTGGATACGCAGACGGAGCGGGTCATTCAGGAGGCGCTGAAGCGCGTGTTGGCGAACCGCACCGCCCTCGTGATTGCCCACCGCCTGAGCACGGTCGTGGACGCCGATGAAGTCGTCGTCCTCGATCATGGGCGGATCGTCGAACGCGGCACGCATGTCGAGTTGCTGGCGCGCCGGGGCTTCTACTTCAACCTCTATGCAATGCAGTTCCGCGCCCGGGATGCGGAACGCGACGGGCGCGCGGCGGACTAATATCATATGAACGTGCGTAGGGGCGGTGCTCGAACCGCCCTCTTGCGACGGTAGGATGCTCTGGCAGAGACGCGGATGCTCCAGGAAGGGCGATTCAAGCATCGCCCCTACGGAATAATGACAGCAGTCCTTCCCTCCGTTCTCATCCGAAGAGCGTCAGTTGCTGGTGGCGGACGCAGCGCCAGACGGGGCCGTTGGCGTAGCGGGGGAGGGCGGTGACGGTGGCGCGGAAGAGACCGGCGGCATGCAGCGTATCGAAGACGGTCTGTATCGCCATCTGGGGCGCATTGTTATTCGCGGAGAGGTGCGCGAGCCAGACATCGCGCGGGCGATCGTGCGTGAATGCCTGGGCGAGCAGCGCGCCGCAGTCGGCGTTCGACAGGTGGCCGCCACGTCCCTTGATGCGCGCCTTGAGGAACCACGGATACGATCCGGCATCGAGCATTGCACCGTCGTAGTTCGCTTCGATCACGACGAGGTCCGCCGCGCCGACCGCCGTGCGGACCGCATCCGATCCGCCGCCGAGGTCGGTAAAGAGCACGGCGGTACACCCGTCGGCTTCCACAACGAAGCCATAGGTCGCGGCGGCATCGTGCGACACGCGGCAGGGGGTGACGGCAATATCGCCGACCAGCCGCGTTGCATCGGGATCGAACGCATCGGTGATTACATCCGCCAACCATGTCGCTTCGGAGACGAATTCCGGGCTGACAATCACCGGCATCCGTACCGCGTCGCGCAACGGTCGGGCCGCCTGTGTGTGATCGGAATGCTCGTGGGAGAGCAGCACCGTATCAATTTCGCCGGGGCGGATGCCGAGCCGGGCGAGGTTCTTGCAGAGCCGGGGATACTGGACACCGCAATCAATCAACACGGTGCGGTTCGACGCGCTACGGATCAGCGTGGCATTGCCACTACTGCCGCTCCCCAGACTACAGACAAGCACGCGGAACTCCCATACCGGGTCGGCAGTCGGCAGTCGGCAGTCGGCGTGCGCTGCTCTCTGATTGCTGCTGTCGTCACTGACTACCGGCTACTGCCGACTGCCGACTGGCTACCGGCTACTCCATTTCGGTGGTATCGTATCATCGTAGGAACAAGTGAAAAAATGCACAACCCCACACAACATACCACGGCAGGCAAGCGGCCCGGTGGACAGCCCGGGAACACGAATGGCCAGACGCATGGCCTGTTCAGCACAGCGAACCCCCCGACCGTCGCCGATCTCCGCGCGATGGCTGATGTCGCCCTCGAAGAGCAGGACGTGACCCAGCTGCGGCGCATCGAGCGCGCCGCCAAGTTCCACGCGGCCCACGCCCCGACCGAGCAGATCGCGCGCCCCTACCGGCAGGCGGAGAAGATGATCCGTGCCGCCCGTGCCATGCTCGACTATGACCAAAGCAAGGAGGAACAGCAAGAGGGCCGGTACGAAGAAAACCCCGACCCTCTGCACGGATCAGCAGGAGGCGCGGACGATTGGCCGGCAGACGAACCCTTCACCGAGGATGACCCACAGACGGTCAGCGAGTGGAGCACAACCTCGTATCCGATTGTCGAGCAGCCCCCGCTTTCCAACCTGCCCGACGCCCTCTCACCCTTCAGCGCGCCACAGACCGGCACGTTTCCCGGCAGCCGCGCCGCGCGCGGTACGACGAATCACCCGATCGGAGGACAGGATGATTTCAGGCCCGCGGCCGTACCCAGCCGTCGTCGGCATTGATGTTGGCGAACGCGTCTGTCATATCGCCCTGCAACGTGAGCCGGGCAACACGATTGAGCACCTCGCTGCCCCGCGTGCGGAGATTGCCGCGCGCATCCTTGAACTCCTGGCGAACGGTCCACCCGCCACCATCGCTATCGAACTGACCGGCAAGCGCGCCCATCCGATCATCGCCGGTCTCGAAGGCAGTCCCCACACCCTCATGATCGCGCAACACACCGACGAGGCAGCGTTACGCCAGATGCTCCGGTCGAAGCGGAAGACCGATAAGACCGATGCCATGCTCATCTGCAAACTCGTGCGCTGGCATGTGACGCCCGAACTGCGCGAGGCGACCGCGCCCTACCTCACCCCGTGGGCAGCGATGCGCGCGGCCGTGACCACGCGCGACGCCGCCCGCTTCTATCAGGCGCTCGTCCGCGATCGTATCCGCCTCCTGAACCGCACCGGCACGGCAACGCATCCAACCCAGATCGCCATGCTCGACGCACAGGTGAAACTCCTCGATGCACAGATCGCGTCCACAATCGCCGCCATGATCGAGACCCCGAGTCCGGATGTCGCGCTCCTCGCCACCATCCCCGGCATCACGCCCCGTCGTGCCTGCATCTTCGCCGCCGCGATCGGCGATATCCAGCGCTTTCAGGACACGGTCCGCGACGATGGCCATGTCATCAAAGGCCCCGACCGGCTCGCCTCCTATCTCTGTGTCCGACCAAGCTACCGTCCACAGTCCGGCGAGAGCAAAGGGAAGAAGTTCATCCCGCGCAACTTCGATATGCTCCACACCGAGCTCCACATGCTCGGCTTACAGGTGGCGCGCTACCCGGACCGCACCGGTTCCCTTGGTCAGGTCTACACCCGCGCCAAACAGCGCACCGGTGACGGTCGCAAAGCGATGGGGAAGGTGAAGTCACACACGATCCATCTCATGCACGCCATCCTCACGACCGGTGAACCCTATCGGGACCCACAGGC
>JBPCPB010000186.1:0-3805 GCA_050999735.1 Thermomicrobiales bacterium
CAGCGGACGGACGACCGGCGCACGCTGATCCAGCACGGCGATCTCCTGCATTGTGACATGGGCTTCTATTATCTCGGGCTGGCGACCGATCACCAGCAGCACGCCTATATCCGCAAACCGGGCGAGACGGCGGCCCCGGCGGGTCTCGTCGCGGCGCTGGCAGCAGGCAATCGCTTGCAGGACATTCTGCGCGGCGCGATGGCGGTCGGGCATTCCGGCAATACGGTCCTGCGCGAAGCGCTCGCGGACGCGCGCGATGCCGGGCTGACACCGAGTATCTACACCCATCCCCTCGGCTATCACGGCCACGCCGCCGGGCCGACGATCGGCCTCTGGGACCGGCAGGACGGCGTGCCGGGCAACGGCGATTACCCGCTCTACGACAATACCTGCTACTCCATCGAACTGAATGTCCGCCACCCGGTGCCGGAATGGGGCGGACAGGAAGTCCGCATCGCCCTCGAAGAAGATGCGGTACTTTCCGGTGGCTCCGTCTCCTGGCTGGCCGGACGGCAGACGGAATTCCATCTGATCTGAGGTATTTTCCCCGGTGGCGTGCTTCAGCCTGCCGATCATCGCTGCGGCAGGCTGATAAACGTTAAAAACTCAATTTTTCCACCGCACCTTGTGTCGCTTGAACTGATATGAGATGCCGTGGATGCTTTCGTAGACGACGCCCCACGTCTGCGCGAGGTAACGACGGGCCTCCTCCTGTCCACCGATCCGACCCGCTTCCAACTCGATTTGCAACCCCGCCCAAGCCTCCTCGGGTCAACCCTCACGTCATCACGTCAGGTATACCGCGAAAGAGTATCACTCATTGCCCATTGCTCATTGCTCCCCGTATGATGGCGGCGGTGTATTCGACAGAGAATGAATTGCAGGGAAGGGGAAAAGGCATGCGCGAGAATGCGACGAAAGCGAAGATGCTCCGGGGCGAGGCGGTGGTTGGGCCGTTCATTCCGATGCCGTCGGCGATGGCGATGGAACTGACGGCACTCGCGGGGATGGATTTCGGCATCATTGACTGCGAGCATGGCTATATAGATTACGAGGGCGTCTACCCGATGACGCTCGCCGCCGAGGCGCGCGGCATGACCGCCATCGCCCGCTGTCCGGTGCGCGATCCGCAACTGATCCTGCGCTACCTCGATCTCGGCGTGCAGGGCCTCCATGTGCCGCAGATTAACACGAAAGAGGAGGCGGAGGCGTTTGTGCAGGCGTGCCGCTATCAGCCGCGCGGCTGGCGGGGCAGCGCCTCCCCGCGCGCCAGCGACTACGGCAACAGCGGCATGAGCATGTACGACGCCATGCAGCACCTCAACCGCGAAGTGCTCACGATCGCGCATATTGAGAATCCGCGCGCCGTGGACAACCTCGAAGAAATCTGTGCAGTCGAGGGGCTGGACGTCCTTTTTGTCGGGCGCGGCGACATGAGTCACGCCCTTGGCGTGCCGAACCAGTTCGACCATCCCTCCGTCCAGGAACAGATGCGGTGCGTCGTCGAGAATAGCACGGGGAGCGGCAAGACTCTCGGCACCTTCGTACGCAATGCCGCGCAGGCGCGCGAGGCGATCGAGATGGGCTTCCTCTATATCGCCTGCGGCTTCGCGGGATTCATCGTCGGCGGCATGAAGCAGTTTCTGGCCGAGACGCGTAAGTAGACATAACGCAGAGCCTGTGCGATACTGCGCCCGCGATGAACGGGGCGTACGGGTGTGTCCGTACACATGGGTAGGGCCTTTGCGATACTGGCGGCATGAACGGTATGCGGCTGGTCTGGCAAACGGGAAAAGGGGTGTGCGTGGGAACATCCGCATGGCTGCGACGCATGATGGCGCGGGGTGCGCGATGGAGTCTTATCCCGCTCATGGCGGTGCCACTCGTCCTCGCGGCCTGTGGCAAGGATCAAGGCCAAACCGGGGCCGTCGTCATCATCACCCCCGCGCCGCCGACGCCGACGAGCGTCGCGCGCAGTCTGACCCCGCCCCCGACGCTGCCACCCGCGACGCCGGTCGCCTTTCCATCGGACGCGCGGACGATCACCAACGCGATGGATAGCCAACTGATGGCGGGAGTCAAGGCGAAAGTGAAGGACAGTGCGGACGGTCTCTCCTTGCGCGAATCACCCTCCACAAAAGCGAAGTCGCTGGAATCGCTCGCCGCTGGCACGGTGTTAAACGTCCTCGCCGACCCGCAGGAAGCCGAGGGGCGGACCTGGGTTAAAGTCAGTCATGGCAGCAATCAAGGCTACGTTGCCGCCGAATTCATTGATCGAATAAAGTGAGCAATGAGCAATGAGCAATGAACGGAAGGTAACAAGTAACAAGTCGAAAGTAGTGAAACAACGAGGCGATGTGCCTCTTCACTTGCTACTTGTTACTTGTTACTTGTTACTGCCAGCATTGCTGGCGGCGTGCGGCGGATCAACGGCGCCGCAGACGCCGAATGTCGGCGTGCCGGCGGGGAATGCATCACCGACCGCCGTAGCGCGGGTGGCGCCGAGCGCGATTGTGGCGACGCAGATGCCGGGCGTGCCACCCGTGCCGCGTGTCGCACCGAGCCAGCCATCGCCGGTACCCGCCAACCCGAACGATCCTGCCGTGGGCATTACCGAGGTCGGTACGACGGATGCGCGAACACTCAACCCGATCCTGATCGCCGACCCGACCTCGCTCGCGCTCTCGCACCTCTTCTTCAGCGGCCTCGTCAACATCAATCCGAAGGACGGCACGCCGACGCCCGACCTCGCCGAAGCATGGACGCGTTCGGACGATGGCCTGACCTATACCTTCACCCTCCGTCCAAAGGTGCAGTGGAGTGACAATCAGGGCCTGACGGCGGACGATATTACGTACTCCTACAACCTCTACCTGAATCGCGACGCGAACTCGCCGCGCTACAACACGGCCTACGCGGTCGTACAGAGCGTGACGACGATTGATGACCGCACCGTACGTTTCAAACTGCGGCTGCCGACGGCCAGTTTCCTCACCGATGTCGCGACCTTTGGCATCGTGCCGCAACATAGCCTCGTCAACACCCAGCCGACAGACCTCGCCGCGAGCGATTTTGGCACGACGAGCAACATCGTTGGTACCGGGCCGTTCCGCATGGTACGCTGGCTGCGCTCGGAGCGAATCGAGGCGGACGCCAATCCGAGTTATCATCTCGGCCCGGTCGCCTCCCCACACTACACCTACATCGTTCTTCCGACTGATGACGCTGTGCGTGACGCACTGGCGACCGGCAAGGCGGACTTCGGTGTCGTCTCGCCCGCCGTCCAGACGGGGCTTGCGAACACGCCGGGCGTCAAACTGACGACGTACGACACCTACGACATGACCTATGTCGGCCTGCAACTCGATGCCGCCAAGCCCGCGAGCAAATTCTTTGGCGATGCCAATGTCCGTAAGGCGCTGATGCTCGCGCTCGACCGCGGCACGATGCTTCAGGGCGCGCGGAATGGCGTCGGCATCGTCGCGGACGGCGTGGAGCCGCCGCCCTCGTGGGCGTATACGCCGGTGGACCCGCGCTACCGGCAAAACCTCGATGAGGCGAAGCGGCTCCTCGACGCGGCGGGCTGGAAGGCGGCCCCGGATGGCGTCCGGGTGAAGAATGGCCAGACTTTCTCGTTCACCCTCACCACGAACTCCAGCGATCCGATCCGCGAAACCTATGCCGGGCTGCTGCGCGATGCATGGGCAAAAGTTGGCATCAACGTCACCGTTGTATCGGAGAAGTGGTCAACCTTCGTTGATCGCGTGACGCGGACACACGATTTCGACGCCTTCGTCGCCAGTTT
>JBPCPB010000200.1:0-7414 GCA_050999735.1 Thermomicrobiales bacterium
CCCCCCCCCCCCCCCCCCCCCCCCCCCCCCCCCCCCACCACCATGATTCCTGCTTGCTGGAACCGAGTTACGTCCGGATGTCAGTTGCGACTCCTCAATGGAGCCGCATCATTGACTCTTCGACGAAAAAAGGGAATGACGTAGATGCCCTTCCCCGCAATTCATTACCCTGAGACGAGTTGGATAACTTTGACGACAAGCAAGACCGCCGCGACGAGTAGATAGCCGCGCAGCATCAGCATCCCGACCTTGCGAGTCATGGACCAGACTGGCTTCGGCAGCTCCGCGAGGGGCGGCATCCGCCAGTTCGCCTTGTGTTGTCGGTCCACCGGCGCGGCTGGCTCCTGTGCCTCTTTGGAGCGCAGGGAAAGAAGCCCCATCACGAGCAGCCCGGCCGCGAGCACGATCCCAGCGACAAGCGAGATGAGCGTCGCATTGATGTCCGGGAAGAGCGTCGCGACAACGAGAATCAATGAGAGTATCAGCAAGACACCGACGATGATGCTCGCTACCACATTCAGCCATCGGGCATTGACCCACGGCCCGAGCACGTCTCGGTCGTTGCGGAGAAGCACGAGGAAAACCGTTGCACTCGGCAGAAGCAGCCCCGCCAACGCCTGCACCGCCAGCGTCATTAGTTGGAGTGGTGCATTGGGAATGAGGACGATGCCAGCCGCGATCATGACAAGAAACGCGTAGATGCCATAGAAGAGCTTCGCGTTACCTGCTTTGCGGTGCAGCGAGTGGCGGGCATTGAAGACATCGCCGAACGCATACGAGGTCGAGAGGGTAACTGCCGCCGCGCCGATTACCCCGGCATTGAGAAGAATAATCGCGAGGAATGCACCGGCAAGTGACCCGACGTTGTCGCGCAGCCCGGCGGCAACGACACCGGAATCGCTGAATTGGCCAGCGAGAGCGGTCCCCTTGAAGGCGAACGCCGCCGCGATCATCAGGGCTGCCGCGCCGACGTTGGTGAGCAGCGCGCCGACGAAGGTGTCCGCCCGCTCGTATGTGATCCAGCGTGGCGTGATTCGCTTATCCACGATGTTCGACTGCTGGAAGAAGAGTTGCCAGGGCGCGACCGTCGTGCCGACAATGGCAATGATCAGCAGCAGCGCCGTCGAATCCAAGCCGCCCTGCACCGTGGGGATCAGCGTATCGCGCAACACCGGCTGCCACGAGGCATGGACCATGAAGGCGAGCGGGATCATCAGCAGGCTCGTAACAATAAACAGGAACATGAACCGCTCCCAGCGGCGGAAGCTACCGGTGATCGTCATCAGGATCAGTAGCACTGCGGCGACCGGCACGGAAAGGTACTGGCTGACGCCGAAGTACTGCATCGCCAGGGTGACGCCGATGAACTCGGTGACGATCGTCAGGAAGTTGAGGAGGAAGAGATCAATCACCGAGAACGCACCCCAGAACTTGCCGAAGCGCTCGAAGATCAGCCGCGCGTGGCCGACGCCGATAACGGCGCCGAGGCGGACGACCATCTCCTGATTGACAATCAGGACGGGAACGAGCAGCAGGAGCGTCCACAGCAGGCTGGTGCCGTAGTCCTGGCCCGCCTGGGTATAGGTGGCGACGCCACCCGCGTCGTTGTCGCCGATCATCACGATCAGGCCCGGCCCCATGATGGCGAGCAGCGCCATGAACCGCTTCCACAGCGAGCGGCGGGGCGGATACTGATGCTGGCGGATCGTCCCCCAGGCGCCCTGGATGTCGCCGACATGCGCGGCATCCAGTACGGCGGTCGGAGCCGCCGTCAGCGCGATCGCACCGTCCCGCTCGGCGGCCCCGATCGGGAGAATGCCATTCAGGTTCTCACGCAGTTCATTGTTCTTGTTCATCGTCTACCCCCTTATTCGCGTCCATCGCAGCGATGAGCGCACGGCGACACGGCTCATCCGGCCATGTGGCTAATGGCGTCCAGCA
Organism: Thermomicrobiales bacterium; assembly: GCA_050999735.1. Lineage (GTDB taxonomy): Bacteria > Chloroflexota > Chloroflexia > Thermomicrobiales > JALYUS01 > JALYUS01. Next base: position 1,942 of record JBPCPB010000200.1, read on the forward strand.
CCTGGAGCGTGACCCGCCAGAACTGCTCCGTCTGCGTCGTCTTGACAATGTGCTGTGCGCGGGTAATCCAAGCCATGATGCACCTCCAATTCAGTCGTCAATCAACGGGAGATAATCAGGGTTTCTCCCCCGGACCGACGACCGCGCGATGCACCATCCCAAAGAGGGAGCGTCAGCGGTGACGCTCGAGGGGCAACAGGCAAGATTCGTCGGTCCGGAGGCTGCATCTACGACTATCGCCGTCCATATGGATCCTCCTTGGCGAAATCCCAGCCGCGCTCGACACCGGCCCATACCAGCGGAGCGCATTCTTGGCAGCGGGAGCGCGCCATTCAGCGGCCCCCATCGTTGTGTACGTCAATGAGTTGGCCACATCCTCCCACGCCCTAATGCGGGGCACAGTCCGCCTTCCAATCGTGACGATGTCACGATCAGATGAGAGGATGATGCGTTAGATGACAACGGGATACCGTATGTCTCCTTTCCCATCGGAGCGGGGGTGCGACGGGAAGGAGAGAGGAGAGGAAAAAGAAAACCCCTCCGCCGGACGGCGAAGAGGTGAGCAGCCAAAGAAATCGGCATGAAGCCGCGCTGTCTACCGCCTGTCGCCGCCATCCCGGCGCACGCTGGATTGACCGGTACTGTCCACAGCGACAACTCCTACGAGGCCGATTCCGCCCGCAGACGCAAGCGGAAGATCCCTACCGGGATCGTTCAATGCCGATTTTAGTCGCATTATCCACTAATGTCAATATGCTGATGCCGTTGTGGATCACGTTTGCTGATCGTGCTACGCGAGGTATGCCCGCAGCGCATCCGTGCGCCATGTCGCCAGCCCACGCCCGAGGAAATGCCGATCTTCCGTCCAGATCCCGACCCCAAGTGCGAGCGAGAGTGCGACGGTCGGCCAATCATCGGGATCATGCGGAATGTGGGCACGGGCTTTCGCTTCATATTCGGCATAGACCGATTCCTCGACTTACGCTACATAGGACAGAACGAAATCGCGCGCTGATGCAAACATCTCATCTGCATTTCGCGTCTCGTTTTCAGCACGCTGAAGATACGCTCGAATCCGCCCAGGAAGTTCATGGTCCATCTCATTCCATGCGCGTGCAGTGATAGAAAGTCGGAGGCGCGGATTTGCGATCAAGTCGCGACCACGTTGACGAAGGAGTTCGCCAACGAGAATGTTGGCATCCACAACGAGTCGAAGACTATGCGGGATGTTTGCTGATTGCATCGGCGAGTTCATCCTCGGTGAGGCCAGTTTCGGCCAGAACTCGCTCGACGGCCTGATTCAGTCGTTCCAGCACGACAGGAACGAGCGACCGGCGTACCCAAGCGCGTTTCACCATATTCGGTTCAGCGATCACATGCGCCGCCGCGTCTTCGGCTTCCCTTTCCGTCTTGTAGACCCCTTGCGATTTAACGGTGCCCTCTTCCTTTAGCGTCATTACCGTGAAACGCGGTACGAGTTCGCGGGTAAGGTTCGCCGGATATTCGCGATCGCTCCGATAAAATTTGACAACATTCAGCAAATCCAACGTCGCCGCCGTAAGAGCATCTCGCAGCTCGGCATTCTCGGACTCAGGGTCACCGCTACCAGCGTGAGCACGAACCCAATCGAGCCAAAAGGCGAGATCATTACGGCTTTGCCACGGCTCTGGCATGGGAGATATGACTTCTTTTGTGCTGTGCATTGCCATCTGTATACCTCCTGTCTCACATATCATACGCTCACCGCTACCCCATGTCACATCGCGTGCCGGATGCGCGATAATCGCCAGCGGCGGTTTGCGCCGAATAGACTGGGAGGGGAAGATGAACGTCTATGTGTCGGTGGACATTGAGGGGATTACCGGCGTCATCCATGCGGATATGATGATGCCGGGGCAGCGGGAGTACGACCGGGGCCGCAGGCTGATGACCCAGGACGCCAACGCCGCCATCGAAGGGCTTGTGCAGGCGGGCGCGGAATTCATCCTCGTCAATGACGGGCATGGCCCGATGCGCAACCTGCTGTTCGAGGAGATGCACCCGGCGGCGCACCTCCTCAGCGGCACCGGCGACGCCAAGGATCATTGCCAGCTCGAGATGGCGGACAGCCGCTCGTTCGATGCGGCCGTCTTCGTCGGCTATCACGCGATGGCGCGCACGCCGAAGGCGATTCATCCCCATACGATCGCCGGTGCGGTCGTCTCCGAACTGCGGATCAATGGGCGGCCACATGGCGAGACGGGACTCAACGCCGCCGTCCTCGGCGCAATGGGCATCCCCGTCGTGATGCTGACGGGCGACACGACGACTGTCGCGGAGGCGCGCGCCTTCCTCGGCGAGGAGATCGAAACCGTCGCAGTCAAGGAAGCGTGCGGACGCAATGCCGCGCTCTGCCGCCCGCCGTCCGCGACGCGACCGGAGATTATAGCGGCGGCTACCCGCGCACTGGCGAAGCGCGACCGCGTCCCGCCGTACACGCCGGATCAGCCCTTCCGCCTCGAGGTAGATTTCCTGACGATGCCGCAGTGCGACCGCGCCTCGCGCACCGCCGGGGTCGAGCGCACCGGCCCACTGACGATCCGCGTCAACGACGGCACGCCGTGGGATCAATACGCCGCGCTTTGGGCCGCCCTGCGCGCCGCCCTCTACGATGTCGCCTCATTCCTCGCGTAATGCGATGGAGATTATCGACCCCGACGGAGTGCTATACTTCGCGATGAACGCATGCGAGCATTGAACGTGAGGCGGTGCTAGGTGAGAGAACCGATGGCCGACGAGCACGCCGCCCCTTACGCCTTCGCCTCCTACGCCAGCGCCGAACAAGCGGAGGAGGCATTCGCGCGAGCCCGCAGTGTCACACCATATAAAGCGTCGGAGCATGCCGAGCACGCGCTCGCCCTGCTTGCCGCCCATCGCCTGCTCGATGAACTCAACACCGACGCGGCGCGGACGCTGATTGACGCAGCACGGGCGATCTGCGCGCCGCTGGACACGCAACCTGCGCTTGCATGCGCCGAGGCGATGGCGGCGCGTCTTGTGAGTGCATAACCCGCCCGCTTCCCAGAGCGGCAGTATCCATCGCGAAACTATCGCGATTAAGGAGGGTGACATGGACGATTTCGGTATCTTCAATCCGCGCTTCGTGCAGCGGCTGCGGGAGGATTGGGAGCGGACGACAGCGGAGGTGCGCCGGGCAACCGCGCCGATCCTCGACGAGGCGGAGCGTATTGTCGGGGGCGCCTTCCGCCCGCCCGCCAAAGGCCCGACCACCCCGCTCGACGGCTGCGACTGGCGGCGCGTGGGAGATGATGAGGAGGCGCTGCGCGAGCGGTTGGTGCGGACCATCACCGACCTGCCGATGGTGCAGAGGCACACGATCACCCTCGACAGCCCCGGCGACCCGGCGGCCGGTTTCACGATGCTGGCTGTACTGACGGACGGCACGACGTGGCAGGCACGGGTGCCGGTGGCGACATTGGCGCGGGCGACGGAGGCGGAACTGCGGCTCTGGGCGCTCCGTCTGGCCGGGAAGGTCGGATAGCGAGCAGGAAATGACTGACTGACGACGCTCTCTGTGATGCAACCATTCCAAATGAAGGCCATCAGGGGGACGGAGCAGATTGCTCGGCGAAGATTTCCTCTGCCGGACGTTCCTCCCAGGATGATCGGTCCCCGGCTCCCGCACCGAAGGGGGCGAGCGCCCGTTCGAATGCCTCGCGCGACTCCCAGATCGAGAGTCCGACGATCCGACTTCCTTTCTCTTCCTTCCATGGCCCGATCCGCAGCAGCCCAGGCGCCCCGCGCAGGGTTTCACCGACCCGTTCCATCGAGCGGAGCACATCATCACGGTGCGCTGGCTTCGGATAGTGGATCGAGAGGAACAAGAACGCCATAGCAATCTCCTTATGACTCTCTTTCGTCTGTTCAGCCACCCGGTTCATACCGGACGCCGCGCTCCATATACGCCTTCAAGCGGTCGCGCAGGAGTTCCTGCCAGCCTGCGTCGTATTCGGCGCGTGTCTCTGCCGCGATCAGGCCCACCGCGTAGTGCTGGAGTTTCAGGAGCGTGCCCTCTTTGTGCGGTTCGAGCGCGTAGGTAACCAAGCCTGCCACCGCACCGGGCATGTTGAGCGTACCATCGAGGCTCAGATTCCTGCCCGGATCGTAATACGTCACGATTGGCCACAGGACGCCGTTATCGGTATCATTGAAGCGCTGGATGACCGTCCGCCAGGCCGTGGCTCGAACGAGACCGCCGCCCCCGCATAACGCACGCTCCACCACGCATCAGGGTCAATGAGGGCGGCGAAGACGCGCTCCGGCACCGCCGCGATTTGGACTTCCTGCTCTACCGAGCAATTTTACTGCACTCGTGATCTGGCTCTGCTAATAACATGACGGAGGCAAGAGAACGGGTATTCGGGCACTATTGTTACCGCAATGCAGAGTATAGCCAACGAATACATTTACACACAGGCGAGAGACTATGTGGTAGCCTTCAGTACATATCTTGACATCGGTATTCGACAAAACGTGTGGCGGGGCGGCATCAGACAATGCGCGATGATGCCAACACATGATTGAGGAGGCATAAAAGGGGCTTATCCATGCAGCAGCGAACCGTGTTTCTCATCCCATCGGACGATCTCGGCTGGGACGCCCTCCGAAAAGCGCTTCAAGAGCGGCAGAATGTTCGGGTCATCGGTGAAGCCACAAGCGCACCAGAAGCGACCGCAGCGATCGCCGCGTTACGTCCCGATGTCGTCATTGCCGCAGCGATCATCGAGGACACGTCTATCCGGCATCTGCTCGCGAAACTCCGGCAAACATGTTGTCCAACAACCCGGTTCGTCGTCTTCGCCGCGCAGATTGATCCTGACGATATCCTACCCTTCGCTGAGATCGGCGTCGCGGGACTCCTACCGTGGAGCGACCTTACTCATACAACGCTCTCCTGTTGCCTCCGGACGGTGTTCGAAAGCAATATGGTCATCGGTAGCCCAGCGGTCGTTCAAATGTTGATCGAGACGCAGCAACGCCCGATGGATACATCCTCCGATGGCGGAACGTCGCTTCCCGAAGGACAGGATGCCGCGCTCTGCGACCAGATCACACCGCGACAGTACGAAGTGCTCCGCTTTGTAGCGGAAGGATTGACGAACCGGGAGATCGGGGATCGCCTCTGCATCAGCGAGAAGACGGTCAAGAACCACCTCGATGATATCTACGAGCGCCTTGCAGTGCATGACCGGATGACGGCGGCGCGGATCGCACAAAGATGCCTCCGTTCGGGTTGAGCATGGACTGTCCATCTAGGCCGCACTTCTAGGTCGGCTCAGAGATAAATAAGTACAATCAAGCAATGTTTTGGGAAATGAGGGAAACTGTCGGGGAAAGGAGGGAACCATGTTAAAGCCTCTGGAAATCCCGCCCCTGACAGCGGAAGAGTTGGAAGCCTTGGAGAAGCTGTATC